>NZ_JAMTCC010000026.1:0-77240 GCF_025370265.1 Shewanella septentrionalis
ACACAGCGAAAACACTCAGATGCAGTGGCAGATAACCTGCTAAACATGAACTTTAACCCCGTATCGGCTAATGAGGTTTGGGCGGGTGACGTGACCTATTTAAAGACGGGTGAGGGCTGGATGTATTTAGCTGTGGTGATGGATTTATATTCACGCCGGATTGTGGGATGGCACATAGACAAACGCATGACCACGGATTTGATATCTAAGGCATTAATAAAAGCCTACAACCTGCGCCAACCGGCCAGAGGGCTGGTATTTCACAGTGACCGAGGCTCGCAATATACCAGTAAGCAATTCGGTAGGCTGCTATTGAGCTATGGTATCCGAGCCAGCATGGGTGATGTGGGAGCGTGTTGGGATAATGCCGTTGTTGAGCGATTCTTTGGCAGCTTAAAACACGATTGGATTTTTAAAGTTAATCAACCAACAAGGGAGTTTATGAAGCAAGATGTGACTGCTTACATGAAATATTACAACTTGGAGCGACTTCATTCTGCTAATGGTGATCTGTCACCTGTAGAGTTTGAAAATTCTCAACTAAAAGTGTCCAGTTTGGGTTGACCAGTACAGTATTCAATGCTATTCCGAGCATTAAAAAATCTGGAAAAGTAATAGGTTTAAAAGACAAAATTTTGGGAAAGTAGCAAAAACACAAGATTTTCTGGAAAAAATAAAATGCCTAACAAAAACAGGCTTTGCAGCATTTTTCCAGACTCTGAGTGTGGTAGTAAGCCAGTACTATGAGGTAAAAGCGATTTTTTGCTTTGATTTCATTATATTTAGGGCCAGCTAATGCTGGCCCTAATTGATCACAGATAGCATAAAATCATTAACTCTCACGCGACTTTCCTATAATCTCGACTGAGTACTTTGCATTTTAAACACATAGCGCGGTTATCGCTGCGCCACTGTCATCGGGATAAATAGCGTAATGCTTAAAGAACTCGCGTTCGATGGTTTGTTATTTAGTCCATTAATTATCTTTATCCCCTTAGCTTTTCTGCTTTCCTGCATCACTCGCTTGGTACTCTATCAAACTGGGCTCTATCACAAGCTGTGGCGCGAAGCTTGGTTCGAAGTTGGGCTGTTTATCTGCTATCTGGCGTTGGTCATTTACTTGCTTGGGAGTTGATTGTTCATGGGAAAAATCTTTCGTATCAGCCTCACCCTCATTGTGGTCGCGGTTGCAGGTATCGCGGGATATTGGATATGGTCACACTACCTTTATTCTCCTTGGACTCGCGACGGCCGAGTTCGCGCCGAAATCATTACCATAGCGCCAGATGTGTCCGGTTGGGTGAATCAACTGAATGTAAAAGACAATCAAGTCGTCAATAAGGGTGATGTGTTGTTCACTGTGGACGATACCCGCTACAAGGCCACCATTGCCGAATTGAATGCCAAAGCGGAAAGTCAAAAATTGGCATGGGAACTGGCAAAGCATAAGTACAAACGCCGTATCGGTTTGACCAATGACAACTTGGTCAGCAAAGAAACCTTCGACGAAGCCTTTATCAATACCGAACTGGCAAGAACCAGTTATGAACTCGCACAGGCGCAATTGAACACCGCCAAAATTGACTTAGCGCGAACGCAAATTCACGCCCCCGAAAACGGCACTCTGATCAATTTAAGTCTGCGTAATGGCAACTATGTCAGCAAAGGCAACTCGGTATTTTCGCTGGTCAAACAAGACTCCCTCTATATCACAGGCTATTTTGAAGAAACCAAAATCCCCTTGGTTCACATAGGTCAAAACGCCGATGTTAGCCTGATGAGTGGCGGCCATGTCTTGCATGGCAAAGTGACCAGCATAGGTAAAGCAATCGCTAACACCAATGTCACTACTAATGGACAGCTATTGCCGCAAATCGGCCAAACCTTTAATTGGGTGAGGTTGTCGCAGCGTATTCCGGTCGATATTGAGCTAGATAGCATTCCTAAGGACATAGAGCTGAGCGTCGGCATGACAGTTTCCATCCAGCTACAGACTGACAAATAGTCATTATGACGCTGTTACTGAAGAGTTTATTCTTTCCAGACCGACGAACCCTCATCTTCGCGATTAAAGGCGTGATTTCGATGGCGCTCGCCTTATATGTGGCCATGTTCTTAAATCTAGAACGGCCATATTGGGCGCTGGTGTCGGCGGTATTCCTGCAAATCCGCCCTGAAAGCGGGCTCGTGATCGAAAAGGGCTTATGCCAAATCGGCGGCACCTTAGTCGGCGCGCTCGCGGGGATTGCCATACTCAACTGGTTTACGCCCTATCCCGAACTCGCCTTAGGATTACTCGCCTGCTGGATAGGGCTAAATTCTGGGTTGTCGGCCATGGTACGCCAGCAAAACTTTGTCTATGCCTTTGCTATGGCGGGCATGACCGCCTGCTTGATAGTACTCATTGTGATGGCGAGCCCGAGCACGGCCGATAGTGCAAAAATATTCGATGTGGCGCAGTCGAGGATCAGCGAGATTGTTGTTGGGGCGATTTGCGCCGTCTTGGTCAGCTCGCTACTTTGGCCGACCAAGGTAAAACATAGTCTGCAATTGCATGCTAAAAACACTATTAATCATACGCTTAACTATCTTGCATTAGAACTAGATTTACAGGGGGAACATGCGAGTCGCCATGAACATATCGACACGATTATGGAGTCAGTATCGGCGCTAAGTGACGACTCCAGCGCGGTGATTTATGAAGGCCCCGAAGGACGCGGGCAGAGCCATGCGGCGAACTTTCTCTGCAATAAAACCCTTTCGCTATTGGCGGCAATCCAAATATTTGGCCGGCTGCAACGTAATCATTCCCATCTTGTTAGCGAACCACTCGCGAAATCCTTAGCCAATATGCGCAGTAGTTTTACCTTGATGGCGCAATCGAGTGATTACCAAGAATGCTACAAAATGGCGCGCACCTTGAGGTATCAACTCCAGCAAAACCTGATGCAATACCGCGACCGCGCGCCGCTAGAGACGCGCTTACTCAAAGTCGCAATGGAATTAAGCGCCGATCTGATCATGGTGCTCAAGAGTTATAACGTGCTAACCAGTCATTCTGCGGTGCAGCTCAACGCGCCGCCGATGGAGTTTCACCGAGACCCATTAATAGGCGTTACCACTGGCCTGCGCAGCATGGCAGTGTTTGTCATTGGGGCTTCATTGTGGATCGGCACAGGGTCGAGCGCGGTCCTCATGATGATCCTGCTGCCCGTGGTCTTTTCCATCATGATGGCGCGCCAACCACTGCCGATGTTAACCACGATTTTGCGCCGTATTCTTGTCGGCATCACTATCGCGGCACCACTCACAGTGTTTTACGCTTTACCTTTGCTGGCAAAGAGTAGCGGCGATTTCGAAATCCTCGTTTTAGTGCTCGCTGGGCCGTTTTTTATCGGCTTACTCGCCTTGGCGAATCGACCGACCTTACCCTATGGGCTCGGCATTTGCGTGCCGTTTGCTGTGTTAGTGCAGCCCAGCAACACCATTTCATTTGCGATAGAAAACACCGTCAGCAATGCCTTAGCGATTTTTGTCGGCGTTACTGTGCTGTATTGGTTGTTTAAATTGATTACCGAACCCAGCCAGCGGTTGATGCAATATCGTCTGCTGCAATCCATCCAAAAAGATCTGGTGCATATCGCGCAGCATGATGATCCTGAGCCTTGGTTTAACGCCCGCATGGGCGATCGACTGCTGCGGATCGCCAGTTACGAAAAAGGCTCGGGCAAGCGTTCGAGGGTATTTACCGATCTGGTTTTTACGGCGCTGAATCTCGGCCATGTGTCGATTCGAATGCGGCGCATGTTACAAGGCATTGCAGATAGGCACTCAGAGTTAGGCTTAGAAAATATACTCAACCATTGGCAACATAATTTAGGTCAGGCATTTATCGCCTGCGCCCACGGCCAAGTCGCAGAAGAGTTTAACATCAGCAGCGAAGCCTTATTACAAGCGCTGGCCCAATGTCCGTTACCCCACGAACAATTCACTATGATTGCTGGGATGTTTGAACGCATCACTTTAACCTTTGAACGCACTGCTCACAGTATCGCCGAGCAGAAAAACACCTCAGAAAAATAGTCAGTTCTCAAACTATTTTTCGCCCCAAAAGCCGCTCTTTTACTGCCACCAAAACCATTTAAATCCAATAGAAGCTTGATATTTGGCCGATAAAATGCCTTAATATAGTTAGATCACTAACTATATTGGTGATATAAATTCAGTTATCAACCAAGGAGCAATTATGTCTACGGAGAACCCAGCAGAGGAAAATCTCATCTCGCAGGCAGCAAGTTTTACCCGATTACACGCCAAGGAAACAATGCAGTTTATGTGTTTATTTGCAATATTAAGCACCTATCTCTTTGTCATTTTGAAACCGAGTATTATTCAAAATAACAAAGCGTTAGGAGATAAATAATCCATGAATTACCTCGCTTATATTTCCTTAGCTGTTTATTTTATTGCTATGCTCGCCATTGGTTTATTCGCTTACAAAAAATCCACCAGCGATGTGTCTGGCTATATTCTGGGTGGCCGCAAGGTAAGTCCACAGGTGACCGCACTTTCAGCGGGGGCGTCTGACATGAGTGGCTGGATGCTCATGGGTCTACCCGGCGCTATGTTTTTGGTTGGCTTCGAAACCATTTACATCGCACTCGGACTATTGATTGGTGCTCTAATCAATTACTTAATCGTCGCACCTAAACTTAGGGTCTATACCGAAGTGGCGGATAACGCCCTCACTATTCCAGAGTTTTTTGCTAAACGCTTTGGTAATGCCAATAGCAGTATACGTATTATTGCCGCGGCGATAATTGTGATCTTCTTTACCTTGTATACCTCAGCGGGTTTAGTGGCTGGCGGTAAGTTATTTGAGTCGGCATTTGGCCTGAACTACGACTTAGGTTTAGTCGTCACCCTCGCTGTTGTGGTTTCTTATACTTTATTGGGCGGTTTCTTGGCTGTGAGCCTCACTGACTTTGTTCAAGGCTGTATCATGTTTATCGCCTTAGTCTTAGTTCCTGTCGTGGCATATCAAGAATTTACCAGCGCTGACACTATGTTGAACTTTGCGTATCAGTCGATTCCACACTTCACCGATGCGATGCAAAACGTCACTATGTTAGGGCTTATCTCAAGCTTATCTTGGGGACTCGGTTACTTTGGCCAACCGCATATTATTGTGCGTTTTATGGCGATTCGTTCAGTAGCTGACATTAAAACCGCCAGACACATAGGTATGGGCTGGATGACAGTGACCATTGTGGGTGCACTGGCAACAGGCCTTGTCGGTATCGCTTACGCCAATAAATTTGGTATGAAGCTGACCGATCCTGAAACCATCTTTATCGTGTTTTCTGAGTTGTTGTTCCATCCGATCATTAGTGGCTTCTTACTGGCCGCCATTCTGGCCGCGATCATGAGCACCATTTCATCGCAGCTATTAGTGTCATCAAGCTCGCTAACGGAAGATATCTATCGCGTGATGTCGAAGAAAGAATCTACCGAAAAAGACATGGTGAAAATGGGTCGCTTTGGCGTAGCAGGCGTGGCAATTGTCGCGAGTCTACTGGCGCTCGACCGCTCTAGCAGTGTGCTGTCACTGGTGAGTAATGCATGGGCAGGATTCGGCGCAGCCTTTGGTCCATTAGTTTTGTTTAGCTTGTATAAAGCTAACTTAACTCACAAAGCCGCGATTGCGGGCATTGTCTCTGGCGCAGCTACCGTTCTATTTTGGATTTATGCACCGGTATTGGCAGATGGAAAAGCCCTAACCACAGTAGTGTATGAAATGATCCCCGGCTTTGCAGTCAGCAGTGTGGTGATTTGGGTAGTCTCGTTACTCGATACTGATCCCTGTGCCAAAACCACTAAATTATTCCACAAAGCTGGCCGTGTTTTAGCCGAAGACAGATGAGGCGCGCAGGTATGACTGACTTACCCTGGAAACGCATTGTCGTTAAGGTAGGTAGTGCCCTGATTGCACCACACAAGCAAGGTTGCAGCAGCCACTACTTACTCGGCATTGCCCAATTTATTACTTATTGTCGTGCCCAAGGGATCCAAGTTGTCTTGGTCTCTTCGGGCTCAGTCGCCGCGGGATGGCATCACTTTGGCGTGGTGGATAAACCGAGCGTCACTGTGAAGAAAGCCATGGCAGCAGCGGGTCAGGCCGATATGATGGCCACATGGAACAAGTTATTTGATTTCCCGACCGCACAGCTACTGTTAACCCACGGCGATTTACGCAACCGAGATCGTTACATCAGTATTAAAGATACGATTTTCAGCCTACTCGAACATGGGCTACTGCCTATCATCAACGAGAACGATGCCGTGACCGCCGACAAGCTCAAAGTTGGCGATAACGATAATCTCTCGGCCATGGTAGCCGCAGCAGCAGATGCCGATACTCTGATAATCTGTTCGGATGTTAATGGGCTTTACACACAAAACCCCCATGAAAATCCCGATGCACAGCTTATCAAGCAGGTGACCGAGATTAATGCCGAGATCTACGCCATGGCAGGCGGCGCCAGCAGCGCCGTCGGCACTGGTGGTATGCGGACTAAGATACAAGCCGCCAAGAAGGCAATTTCCCACGGGATCGAAACCTTTATTATCAATGGTTTTGATGCTGACTCATTCAACCAATTATTGAAGGGCCAAAACCCAGGAACCTTATTTACCCCCGATGAAAAGCCAATGCAAGATCACTTGCACTGGATGACACATACCTCGCAGGCTCAGGGCGAAGTCATTGTTGAAAATGACTTTAATATCTCCCTCGACATCCATAGCGAGCAATTGACCAGCGACGATGTCGTTGCCATCAACGGGGACTTTTCTGCCGGTGACACCATTTTAGTACGCAAAGGTGATGGTACTAAATTGGCCAAGGCCAAATCCAATTACAGCAGTTGTTTACTTAGCTTTATTACGGACCAAGACGATCGCGAGTTTGCCAGTGAATTTCAGCAAAAGACTGGACCGATCATTTCCGAGAAAAACATCGCCATTCTCGAATAAGCATCAGCCGAATAAAACTAAGCGAGTAAACATCTAAGCGGAGTAAATATGACTTTAATCAATAACTTACCTAAAGAAGCTGCTAAAGCGGCTCTTATTCTCGCCCAAGTTGACGAACAGCTTAAAAATACTGTACTCCTCGACATGGCGCGTTCATTACGTGAAAAGTCCTACGAAATCCAAAGCGCTAACTTGATTGACCTACACAGAGCAACAGCCGATAACGTTGCCCCTGCTATGCTCGACCGCTTAACGCTAACACCAGAACGCGTAGAAGCCATGGCAGTAGGGATTGAAACCATCGCTGCCTTGCCCGATCCGATTGGCAACGAACGCTATATTGGTCAACGACCTAACGGCTTATCCATCAGCAAGATGCGCGTGCCATTAGGCGTGGTTTGTATGATTTATGAAGCACGTCCGAATGTTACCGCCGATGCGGGTGCCCTGTGCTTTAAATCCGGCAATGCCGTGATTTTGCGCGGTGGTAAAGAGGCGCTGCATACCAGCAAAATTATCGCCACCATTTTGCAAAGTGTATTGAAACAGTACGGCTTGCCCGAGGCGTTAATCACAGTGGTGCCCGATCCTGACCGTGCCCTGATGTTGGAACTGATGCAGCAACGAGATTATATCGATGTGATCATTCCCCGTGGCGGCGAAGGCTTGATTAACTTTGTATCTGACAACAGTAAAATCCCAGTGATCCAGCATTTTAAAGGCGTGTGTCATTTATACGTCGATAAAGATGCCGATCTGGATATTGCTTTGGACTTACTGCTCAACGGTAAAACCCAGCGCACAGGCGTGTGTAATGCCCTCGAAGCACTCTTAGTGCACCAAGAAATTGCCGCGCAATTTCTGCCTAAAGTGGCCAAAGCGCTGGCCGAGCATAAGGTTAAAATCAATGCTTGTACCCAATCCGGTGGCTACTTCGAAAACTGTACTTATATGGAAGAAGACGATTTCGGCCAAGAGTATTTAGATCTCGAAATCGCCATTCGCCAAGTCGATCACTTCGACCATGCAATCCAACACATTGCCCGTTTTGGTAGCCAGCACACCGAAGTGATTTGCACCGAAAACGAAGTCACAGCCGCACGCTTCCAACGTGCAGTCGATGCCTCAGTGGTGATGGTCAATGCCTCTTCGCGCTTCTCCGACGGCAGCGAACTCGGCCTTGGTGCGGAAATCGGCATCGCCACCACTAAGCTACATGCCTATGGCCCAATGGGGCTCGAATCCTTGACCGCTGAGAAGTATTTAGTCTCAGGTACAGGCCAGGTACGGGCGTAATAGTTACCGCCTTAACGACCCAATACGTGAACACAAAAATCGAAAGCCCTGAAGCAAAATACTTCGGGGCTTTTTTATGGCAACAGTGAAATAAGAGTGCTTAATAGCAACCACTCACTAAATCCTTTATAAAACTTCCCGCGACATCCTTTACGCTACTCCATCACACTGTGATTTACCGGCTTGATAGCAACTCGGTTGGCGTGGGCAGACTGCGCCGCGGGAGCAAATCAGGCGGGCGTCGTTTTTGATCCCGCGCTCTATCCAGTTGATATTGAGGATTTTTGCGACGCTGACCAGATCACTTTTAATGTGCTTTGGAATAGTGACTGAACCGCCACTGGCGACACAGGCATCTTTCAAATCGTGGGCGATAGACAGAGCATCTTTGCCTTGGGCTTCAATCGCCGGATTTAAATCAATACCGGCGCAGAGGACATGCGGGTTACCCGCCGAATCTTCGACTTTAATCGACTCGCAGCAGTAAATGCGTGGTTCGTTGCCGACGTTTAAAATCGAAATCTGTGCCGAAGTACCAACCGTTGGCTCGCTGATCATCCTAAAGACGGCCCAATGCTGGCAGGGATCTTCCACTAGTCGCATATTGCCCCAAGGCAATGGGATCCCGTTACCGCGATAAACCGCCTTGAGCTTGCCCGGTGCGTAAGCGTCGAAATAATGCCAATGAGGATAAGGAGAGACGACTGTCATGCGCCGCATAGCGACTGAGGCTGACACTTGAAGTTGCTTGTGTACTTCAATCTCATAACCGTGGCGGTCGAGTAATTGGCGATAAGGCACTTTAGGGCACAGCAGCGCACCGGCGAAGAAGCTCGATTCAAAATCGCGCCACGCATGCAAAATGTCCTGCGCGTTCAAAGTATTGGACTGCATACCCGCTTCTTCGTCGACTTCCTCTTTACGGCCTGAGGTCATCACACTCTTGAGGCCGTCTTTGTTGTGCAGCACACAATGACCTATGTGCACGGCTAAGTCATATTTGAGTCTATTAGGACGATTTTTGAGGATTTTATTCACATAAATCGTGCTCGGCGGCTCAAAAAATGAGGTGACTAACTGGCGTGAACTCACGCCCATATCGTCGATCACTTCCTGCGGCGTGCTATCTATCCATTTGATTTTTAATCCCATGCCCTTGGCAATATCCATCATATCGTCCAGAGATAAGGGCATGCGCTTGAGGCCGACTTCTTCGGCGGCACGCTCAAGATCGGGGAAATGATTTTGATGGTGTTCTTGATGGGCGCGGATCAATAAATGGGCAAACTGCCGACCAGAGATCCCCGTCTGCGACAGCATTTCTGGTATCGCGATTTGCAAAATATCATTGGAAAACAAAAAGCTGGGTTCGAGCGCCATACCGCTTATGCCACCACGGCGGCCCTTGTCTGGCGTAATAGCGCTTTCTTCAGGCACATCGTCGAGAAACCAATCGGCGTCTTTTTGAAAAACCGCAGCGATGACTGCCAGCATTCCGGCACTCGGCACACGTTTTCCACGCTCGATCATCGACAAATATGACACAGAGGGCGCACTTCCGGCGTCGACTCGAATGCAGCGTGCCGACAAATCTTCCATGGTTAAGTTATTACGTTTCCGTAGGTTACGTATTTTTGTGCCTAGGAAGTGTGATTTTCTCATCAAGCTCTGGTCATTGCGCATTTTGTAAAATTCACAGTGTAAAATTTTTATTGTGAAATTGTAGTAAAAAAAAGACTAGACTACAAATTAAGCAATCAAGAAACGACTCAAGCGAACCAGTGGAGTCAGCCCATTCAAGAAATGCTTAACCACTAACATCTAAAGCAGGCAAGCACTTAAAGCGGACAAGCCAAGTTGAAAACAAACTTTGATAAGCCAAAAGTTAAATCAAAACCCTGAATTTTTAAATTGAAAGAGTGAGAGGAACGAGCGATGAATATGTCAATTATCAAGAGCAACCAGATCCAACCGAATCTAAACAGCCTCATCGCAGAAGAAGTGCTAGCCGTGGCCCAAGTGAATGTCGCCGAGCACGAGAAGATCGCCAATGCGAAACAATTCCTCGACCGCCTCTTTCCACTCAACTCTGGTTCACACCAAGATGTGAGCAGCTATGTGGTTTACTACCAACACCTGCTGGCTTTTTTTGCCGACGGCAGCCACAGCGGTTTACGTCAGCCAAAACAGTTTGTGGCTTTTAACGGCACTAAAGATGCGCCTTGCGCCATAGTGTTGCAGGACCTAGGTTGCCACGTTGAACTCAGTTTCGACCGCAATGGCATGATAGGTGCGAGAGACGTTGCCAATCTGGAAGATATCCAAATCGAAACGTCATTAAACATGGTCGTCGGAACACAAGAGTCACGTTCAGCCGCATCGCGCCATTGGCTCAGCCTATTACATGCGGGTATGTCTAGCGCTAACGACACCCAAGATAAGTTGTTTACCGCAAAGGATGGCAGCGATTACAGCTTGAAAAGTATCGTAAATTTATAATTTTACGCTCTGTAACCTCACCATTTATTATCTAGCTAAGAAGATGAACTGAGCACAGTTCATCTTCTTCGATTTACCCTCCTGCTTTGCCAAACCTTCTGAGAGTCAATAAAACTGATTAACTAGTTAAGTTTAATTGATTTTATTGAGGATCATACACACAGCTATAATGCCCTCTTGCATCTGTCTCCATGATCAATCCAATTGATCGCCATTTTGTATCCGTCGCTTAATGTGAAGATCTGTGGTTGGAACGATAAACCGAATCGCTCGAGCCTAAGGCGTTATGAATTCTTCATCAACATCACAGCAAGATAATAAGACTCACCGCATCGTTTTCATCTGTGCGGGCTTGTTATGCCTCGCGCCTTTTATCTCATCGCCCATGGCGCTAGTGTTAGGTTTTACCTTAGCCAGTCTTGGCTGGGTGCCAGTGCAATGGAATATCGCCGCGCTCACCAAAAAACTCCTGTCTTATTCGATCATTGGCTTAGGGTTTGGGATTAACTTAAACGCGGCGATAGAGGCGAGCACCCACAACTTCGGCCTGATTGTTGGCTCAATCTTTTTCACCCTGAGCTTAGGGTTTGTGCTTACCCGCGCCCTGAAATTTGATCATGTCACGGGCCATTTGATTGCTTCTGGTACTGCTATTTGTGGTGGCAGCGCCATTGCCGCAGTCGCTCCGGCCATCAATGCGCGTAACGATCAAACCGCCACTGCGTTAGCCTGCGTATTTGTGCTCAATTCAGTCGCACTGTTTTTATTCCCCGCACTCGGTCACTTGCTCAATATGAGCCAATACGATTTTGGCGTGTGGAGTGCCATCGCCATCCACGATACTTCATCGGTTGTCGGCGCCGCTTCGGCCTATGGCGATGAAGCCTTAAAAACCGCTACCACCATAAAACTCGCCCGCGCCCTGTGGATTATCCCGATCGCATTGGTCAGCGCAGTGCTGTTTGGTGGCGATAAGCGCAAACTTAACCTACCGTATTTTATCGGTTTTTATTGTCTAGCTATTGCCGTGGCCCATTGGTTACCACAATTCCACGCTGTTTATGACACCTTGTTTATGATGTCGAAACGGGCATTAGTCCTGTGTTTGTTTTTGATTGGTGCAGGAATTACAGTGCAGAAAATGCGGGCGAGTGGCCCCAAACCTTTGTTGCTTGGGATCATGCTGTGGGCAGCGATTGGTATCACGTCTTTAGTGTATATTCTTTATTTTCAATAGCTAAGATTTAGCTAAAAAAAGCCTGCCTACTCTGCCGTCGGCTTCATTCGCCAAGCCCAGCAGAGGACGCCTACAAAGGCGGAGAATTCGATAAGTGAACGCACGAGTCCTGTGGTTTGCGTCGAAGCGACCAAGGCAATCAGGCAAAACACGATAATCAGCCAGTTTTTCAATTGCATCTTCCTGCAAACTTAGGGGATGCTCATTATTGTTTAGAACTAAAAACTCAGCAAATATCGATTTTCAATAACAAATAGCTATAACAGCTAAGCCAATCCAGCGCAGATTAAGCCGCCTTAGAACTTGATGCCGCTTCATTCGCAGCAAGATCTTGATTATGTTCTTGAATAAAGTCTTCCATAAACCAAGCACAGAAAGTGTGCCGTCCATCCACTGCCGCTTTGCTATAAATGGTCGATGCCTGTTGTCTGACGGTTTTTTCTTTAGTCTGGCGAACTTCGGCAATTTCTTTAAAACTTAAGCCTTTAAGTAATAAAAATGCCACTTGCTGCTCACTCTTAGTAAAGCCCCAAGTCTCGAATTGCTGCGATACAGCTTGGCTGTATTCTTGTCTGGCAGAGCGCATTTGCGTCGACATATTGTCGATTTTTTTATCCGCATGCTCCAACCGTTTAGCCAACGCTTTCACTTCGCGGGAGCGACGAATAAGGTCATAACTTAAGTACATGGCACCAATCACAGTGAGCACTAATAACATGGCTTCCTGGGCAATATGCCATTGGGGAATGCCCAATTGAATGTCGGATGAGATGTCAAAAAGCTTAAAGCATATGATCAAGGCCAACAGACCAATAATGACAAGATCCTTCATCGAAAAACTCCTAAATAAAAGCAAAATCAACCAATTAATTTATGGGACATATGTACCATAGACGGTTTTATGATACATGTCCCCCACGACTTTCGCCCACCAATCCCTACACTGACAGCACACTTTATTACCATAGAATCGTCCTATGTCTGTCAGTACGTCTTGTATCAAGTTATGTCTGTTGGCGACCTTAGTCAGCAGCAGTTTCCTGTGCCACGCCGCGAATTCCGAGCTATCTCAAGCACTCTCCACCAGCCAAGCTAGATTACATTCTCTATCTCAATCGGGCGGCCAGTTACCGCAATCACAAATAAGCTTGAGCAGCTCAGCTTGGCTCAATGGCCTGCCGAGCATTAGCCTGAGTCACTTAGGTAGCCTAGATAATGGTAACAGCTACGAGCAGGAACTCTCACTCAATTTGCCAATAAAATCCCCTGCTTTGCACAGCAGCGACAAGCTGATTAAACAACTCACCCAAAGCATTCAGGCGCAACAAGTCGCGCTGCAAGGCCTGTATTTATCGGGATTATTGCGACAAAGCCTGTGGGAACATCGTCTTGCTACAGTGAAACTGGCCCAACTAGATCGCAAGAGCCAATTACTCGACAAGCTCCATAGTCAGCAGAAGCAACTCACAGATGCGGGCGAACTGCCGATTGCCCACATACTCTTGTTAGAACGCGAACTGGTGGATATTGCACTGGAACGGGTCGATCTTAATCAGCAACAGGCTGAGGCGCTTGCCCTCTATCAACAGCTGACAGGACAAGATCAAATACCGCAGGACATAGCCGAAACTGCGCGGCCACTGTCAGCCAGCAGCCAACCCAATGACATTCTCGCGCAGCATCCATTATGGCAATTATTGAGCCTGCAGAAGCAGCAACAGCGACTGATCATCCAGAGCCAGCAAGCGGGAGATAAAGACCCTTGGACAGTGTCACTCACGGCCAAAAATACCGCCGATAACCAAGTTGATGATCAACAGCTTGGCATCGCAGTTTCTGTGCCACTGACTTTGGGTTCTGCCCTATCGCAAACCGAATTATCCCAATGGCAACAAGCCAATACCGAGCATACGCTCAACCTCGACCGTACCTATATCGAACTGAAAACCCAGCTTAAAAAGCTAGAGCAACAGCAACAAAACTTACTCGACCAACAGACATTGCTAACCCAAGCCTTACACCTTAGCCGCATCATTACTGAAGAGCTGGCCAAGGTCAAAGACCAAAATCAAGTTAGCTACGAAGTCTGGCTGCGCCGCTATATGGATGCACTCGATACCGAATCCCGCTTGGCACTGAACCAAGTCGCGCAGCAACAACTGCACTCCCAACAACTGCAAGCCTTAGGAATTTCATTATGATGGCCAAGTACGGCGCATGCCTTTTCTGTTTATCCGCCAGTGTAGCCACGTTAGCGCAGGCTGAATCCCTAACAATTAGTTCCCTCGGTAATTTAGACCTGAGTTATGTGCAACCACAGAAAGTCGCCAGCTATGAGGGCAGCCCATTGCCCGCGCAGGTTGAAATCCTCCCCGGTAATGATTACTGGATCAGCACGCCGGAGAATATCCAGCAGATCAGCTTCCTCGTCGGCCAAGGCCAGCTCGTTACTAAGGGCCAGGCGATAGTCAAACTGACAGGGCCAGAAGTGTTCCACTACCTTGCCCAAGTCGAAGCCGCTGGCAGCTTATATCAACTGGCAAAAAGCCGTTATGAGCGTAATAAACCCTTATTAAACAATGGCAGTATCAGCGCCGAAAAGTGGCGCGAGATCAGCCAAGACTACTTCAGCACTCACCTCGAATACGAGCACATGCAGCATTTTATGGAGATAGTCAAAAGCACAGATGCCACCACAGACTCCCTAGTGGTGGGCACACCAGTGGCGGGAATCGTTAAACTCAACCAAGTGAATGGACCTTATATGGCGGGTTCACAGCTATTTTCACTGGTGCCTAGCGACAGTATTCGCGTCAAAGTCAGCGTGCCTATGAGCCAGTCACATTCGCTCTCGGCGGTGAACATCAATCAGTGCCATATCGCCATTGAGTCCGTGTCGGCCATCGCCGAAGGTGCCTTCGTTACTGCTTGGTCATCACCCGTGCCGCAGGAATGTAACTTACTGTTAGGACAACAGATCACTGTGATACCCGAGTATCAAAAGGCGGTGTATTTATTGCCTAAAAATAGTGTTTTTAGTTGGGAGCAAGATAGCCAAGTCTTCACTAAAACCGCCGACACGCTCACCTCAATTACGATCGATATTCTCGGTTCAACCCCTGAGCAATATATCGTTGAAAGCGATCAAGATCTGAGCCAAATCCAAGTGTTATCCCAGTCGGTTGCCGCAGTTAAAGGCATAATGCTTGGCCTAGGAGGCGAATAAGATGTTGACCTCAGTCATCCGCTTTTCGCTTACGCAGCGCCTATTTGTGCTGATTGTGGCGCTGATTATTATGTTAGCGGGAGCGCGAGCCTGGTTTTCCATTCCCTTGGATGCCTTTCCCGATATTTCGCCCACCCAAGTGAAGATCATCCTCAAGGCGCCCGGCATGACGCCGGAGGAAATTGAAGCGCAAATAACCGTGCCGATTGAAACCGAACTGTTAGGCATTCCCCATCAATCGATTCTGCGCTCGACCACTAAATACGCCATAAGCGATATCACCCTCGATTTCGACGAAGGCACAGATATCTATTGGGCGCGCCAACAGGTGAGCGAGCGCATCGCCGCCGTGTGGGACAGTTTCCCTGAAGGTGTGACGGGGGGCGTAGCGCCAATGAGTACACCGCTCAGCGAAATATTTATGTTTTCACTCGAAAATCCCAATCTTTCGCTGATGGAAAGACGGCAGTTGCTCGAATGGGAAATCCGTCCGCTACTACGAACCGTTGCGGGTGTCGCCGATGTGAATATCCTAGGTGGCTATGCCAAAAGCTTGAGTGTGACCCCCAAACCTGCGGCCATGGCGGCCGCGGGCGTAAGTTTTGCGGCGCTGCAACAGGCGATAGTTGAGAATAATCACAACGAAGGTGCAGGTAAGCTCACCATTGGCACAGACACCATCATAGTGCGCGCCGAAGGTCGCATCGATGATATCGACGAACTCAAACAATTAGTGATCAAGGCCGATGATGCCAGAGTGTATCGACTGCAGGATTTGGCCGATATTCAAATTGGCCACTTAGCCCGCTATGGCGCAGTCACGAAAGACGGTAACGAAACCGCCGAAGCCTTAATCATCGCCCTGAAAGACGCCAATACAGCACAAGTGGTCAAAAATATTAAGGAAAAGCTCGATCAAATCAGCCTAACCTTGCCAGATGGGAGTCAGATAAACACCTTTTACGACCGCGCGAATCTGATCAATACCGCGATTGATACCATCTCCAATGCCTTATTCGAAGCCGTAGTGCTAGTGATCATCTTGCTGGCGTTGTTTTTAGGCAACGTGCGCGCCGCATTAGTCGTGTCACTCTCGCTGCCACTCGCCGCGCTGATGACATTTTTGATGATGGATTACTTCAATCTTTCTGCGAACTTAATGAGTCTAGGCGGGCTCGTTATCGCCATAGGCATGTTAGTGGATTCATCTGTGGTCGTAGTCGAAAACATGGTGAATCTCATCGCGACTAAGCAGAGATTACCCCGACTGCATTTGATTTTTCGCGCGACCAAGGACGTTGCCATTCCCGTGGTGTCGGGCACAGTGATCGTCATGATAGTGTTCTCGCCCTTGCTGACCTTGAGCGGGCTCGAAGGCAAACTCTTTACCCCAGTTGCGGTCACTATCGTGTTTGCCATGCTATCGGCGCTGGTGTTGTCGTTAACTGTTATTCCGGTTATCGCCTCTTACCTCGTCAACGAAAAAGCCGCCAAGGAACCTAAGGCGATTGAAAAGCTTAAACAGCTTTATCTGGGCAGCCTCAAGAGCACGTTTAGCCATCAAAAACGCTTTATAGTGATCGCCTTTAGTTTGCTTATTGTCAGCTTAGGCTTGTTCGGGTTAGTGGGAAAAACCTTTATGCCGACCTTAGATGAGGGCGACATTATTCTGCAGTTGGAGAAGTCTCCGTCGATTTCACTCGAGGCTTCGATTGCCATCGACAAGCAGATTCAGCAAACTTTGCTGGCTAAAGTTCCTGAAATCAAACAGATGGTGGCGCGTACTGGCGCGGATGAAATCGGCTTAGATCCCATGGGACTCAATGAAACCGATGTGTTCTTAGAACTTCTGCCCCGCAGCGAATGGCGCTTTGCAAATAAAGAAGCGCTTATCGATGCGATCCGCACTGTGTTATTGGACTATCCCGGCGTTAATTTTAACTTCACTCAACCGATACAAATGCGCGTGTCCGAAATGCTCACCGGCAGCATTGGCGACGTGGCGATCAAGGTCTTTGGTAACGATATCGACACCTTAGGTCAGCTCACGAGCCAAATCCAACAGCTGGTTAATGCCACCAGCGGCAGCGTCGATGTGAAAATGGCGATGATCGAAGGCAGTCCTTTTATCAACCTCACCTTAGATAACGAGCTCGCTCGAGGCTTTGGCATGAGCACCATGGAGTTTGCCCGCTACCTGAAAAGCCAGCTCGAAGGCGTAATCGTGACCGAAGTGCTACAAGGTAAAAAGCGCACCCCCGTGCTGATTGCTAACAATCAGAGCCACTTAAGTAGCATTAATGAGCTTAAAAATCAGTTACTGGTGATGCCAGATCACTCCTTAAAACGCCTAAGTGATGTCGCCACCTTAAGCTATAAGCAAGGCCCCATCCTTATCGAGCGTGAGCAAGGGAATCGCTTTTCAGTGATCACCACTAACGTGCAAGGTCGCGATATCGTGAGTTTTGTAGAAGAGCTCAACGCTAAAATTGCGCAGGAAATCAAACTCCCGAGCGGTTATAGCGTGAGTTTTGGTGGCGAGTTTGAAAACCAACAGCGGGCCACCAGCAATTTACTACTAGTGATACCCATTGCTATCGCACTGATCACTTTGATTTTATTCACGACATTTAGCTCGCTTGCCAAAGCGGGCTTAATTCTCGCCAACGTTCCCTTCGCTATGATGGGCGGCATAGTTAGCCTGTATTTGTCAGGGGAATATTTGTCAGTGCCCGCTTCGGTTGGCTTTATCGCCCTGCTCGGCGTCGCTGTGCTCAATGGCGTGGTGATGGTCAGCTATTACGAACAAACCAAGCACAAGTTCAGCAACCTGCGCGAACGGGTGGAACAAGGTGCGGCGCGGCGTTTACGTCCCATTTTGATGACGGCGACAACGGCCATGTTTGGTCTTATGCCGCTGGTATTTGCCTCGGGCCCTGGGGCTGAAATTCAAAAACCTTTAGCGATTGTGGTGATTGGCGGTCTGCTCACTTCAACCATTACTACACTGTATTTACTGCCAATTCTGTATTTTTGGCTGGAGAAACGTAAATGAGCACAGAACAACTGTTAGTACTGATCGCCCAAAATGATATTAAGGACGACATAGTCGATACCTTGATAGAGTTGGAATTTCTGTCGGGTTTTAGCCTAGGGAATATTTGTGGTTTTAGCCGTGAACACAGCCATTTTAATATCAAGGAACAAGTGGAAGGTTATCGGGAGTTTTGTAAATTCGAAATCATGCACCCCGCTGCGCAACAAGCGGCGCTGCTCGCTGCACTGGCTTTGGTCTGCAAACATAATCCCTGCCGCTATTGGATTATGCCCATTTATCAAAATGGCACTTTGTCCTAACTCACTGCGCGGTTAAATCTAGGCATCCGACCTTATCGCTAAGGTCGGGATGCCTTATAAAATAGCTACAAAATTGGCGTTGGACGCCGCACTAAAAAACCACTCAAAATCGATAAAATGCAGTAAGCGGTAAAGAAGTAAAAACCGTTTTCAAATTGCGCCTGTGTTTTTAGCATTTCCCCCATGCCACCTGAGGCGTTCCCCGCCATAAAGGTGATGATCAGCGCCACCACAAACACATCGGCCATCGACCACTTAGCGAGTGCGTTGACGACGGCATTAATCCTCAGTTTCAGACCAATCGAACTCACACATTGCTGTGCCAGCATTAAACTCAACTTCAAGGCAGGCACCACCACGCTGAATAACATCACTAATCCTGCGACGAGCCCGTTCCCAGAGTGATAAAGTTCGGTCACCGTTCCCCAAATACTGCGGGTTTTCTGCAACACTTCGACTTCGCCCTTAAGGCTACTCAGCCCCAGCAAACCACTGACCATACTCAGCATACCGCGAGCGCTGTCGCGCCCCGAGTCTTCATCGAAACGTTGAGCAACTTGCTCTATGCCCTGCTCGGTCAGCTTGGCCTTATCGATAGTGCCGCTGATACTCAAAATAGGTTGAGTCACCCCAGGGATTAATAAAGCCAAAGATAAGAGAATGATAAAAATAGGAAATAAAGATTTCATAGCACTGTTCATCCCATTGCCAGACTGGAGAAGACATTCAGTTTACGGTTTTTAGCGCAGGCTCTGCAATCGTTCACACCAGCCATCGATACAGATGACCGGCGTTAGAGGCAGAATTTGAAAATTAATAGAAAGGCGTTGGATCGATATCCAATGAACTCGGTGACACGCCGCGCTCGATATACAGCTCAGATTTTAATAAATCCACCATAGCGACATCTGTGTAACGTTTTACTTTTAAAGAATAAAAACATTTTACGATTGGATGCAGTGCGTCTCTGTCCTTCGAAGCCCAGACAATACCAATTCGGCCGTCCGATAATTCAACTAAGGAACCCACAGGGTAAACACCAATACAACGAATAAACTCATAGACCAATTGTTGATCTAAGTGAAATGGCGTCAGACTGAGTAAAATTTTAAAAGCTGCGGCAGGGCTCATGGCCTCTTTGTAACAGCGCGTCGCGGTTAACGCATCGAAGATATCGACGATACAACTCATACGGCCATGGCGGGGGATTTCATCACCTTTCAAACCCCTTGGATAACCACGGCCATCTAACTTTTCGTGGTGCATCAAGCAGATATCTTTACTGATCTGCGACAGACCAGTCGTTTCGTTCATAATTTCAAGCGCATACACTTGATGCAGCTTCATATGTTCGAACTCTTCTGGTGTCAGTTTACCCGGCTTGTGCAGCACTTTATTATCGACTTTAATCTTGCCAATATCGTGCAAAATCCCACCGACCGCCATTTGCCGCAGCATATCGCGATCCAGCTGTAGATATTTACCAAAGGTTACCAGCAGAAAGGCGACATTCACTGAATGTTCGAGTAGATAGGCATCTTTTGAACGGAGCGCAGACATACATTTAAGTGCATCAGCATCTAACATAACAGACTCAATCATGGTATCGGCTAACGCTTCGAAGGGCGCAACTTCGATGGCTTTACCTTCGAAGGTTTCGGATAACACTTTACGAATAAGATCTTTCGCTTCGGTCAGCATAACCTTAGCTTGAGCTTGTTGCTTATCGCGACTCACTGGCGCTTTTCGATTGTCGGTTTGACTATCGTTGGTAGCTTTTTTCTTTAAACCGCAATGTTCTGCCGAACGCTCGGCGTCTACCCAAACAAATTTAATACCGCTTTTGGCCAGTTTTAAAATCGCATCCTTGTGCTTAATTTGTCCAGCATTTGCAATAGCAAGTTGACCTTTATCATTTTTGTCTATGGCACTGACAAACATACCTAATGTCAATTGCGACACAGGTAATTTGATAAGCTCAACTGATTCTGCCGACTCACTCATATCTACAACCCCAAGGATGATGTGCCCGAATAAAATATCAACTTAACCATACGACATAAAAGCGACCTACGCTCAAATGTTCTGTTGTTATTCTTGATTATTATAGAACAGGCGTGAGGGGCATTCTAAGCCGCGCATTAGAAAATCACCATAGACTTTCTTAGTAAACAAAATGCCCTAAACAGTATGCGATGGAATAAGGGCTCAAGGCTTAGGCAAGACCCGTTTCACACTCTCACTTTTTCAATAAATGCCTTAGAGCTAGGCATTCAAAACCGGCGACCATCACGCGCGAAAAGCTCACAACTACCCCACATAACGCTCAGCCATTTCAGTTGACTCTTCCACCAATAAACCATTACGTAAACTCAGTTGCCGTGATACAGCGCTGTGTTCAATACTTCTGTGACTGCTGAGCAAAATAGCGCAACCTTGAGAGCTTAACCGCTTCAGCAAGTACCACACTTTGCCGTAGTAATGCTTATCCATTCCCGCCAATGGATCGTCTAAAAGCAATACTTTAGGACGTAAACAAGCGAGTGACACTAAGGCAATCAAGTGCTGTTGGCCGTAGGATAATTTGTGGGGCGACAGCTGAGCTAAGCTAAATAAATCCAATTCATCCAACATCTGCGCCGCGCGTTCTTTGGGAAGTTCAAAACGCCTAAGGCTAAACTGCATTTCGGCGAGCACGCTGGTCTCGAATAATTGTCGACTCGGCCTTTGCATCAGCAGTCCCAGCTCAGCGCCATAAATCCCTAGCCTAGGTCTTCGCCCTAGCACTTTAAGGGGAAGACGCTGCCTTGAACTGAGTACGCCAGCTATGATTTTCAACAAACTCGTTTTACCTGAGCCGTTATCTCCCACTAAGGTCACTATCTCACCCGCCTGTAATTGGAACCCGTGCGGACATGCAAATAACGTGGGACAAGCATCGAAACCAAACTCAAAGGCTTCAGCGCTGACTAAGACTTTACCCAAATGCTCAAACTTAGGCTGATTTAGCCACGCAGGCGCCTCAACTTGCGGCGCATCGCTCACGGTATAGATGCCTTCGGACAACTTACCAGCCTCTAACTGCCAATAATGCTGAATAATCTCGGCGAATGCCGAGGCGTTATGCTCAACTAATACTAGCGCCATACCATCTTGAATAAGATTGCGAAGCACGACCAGCAGCTCACTCACACCGTGATCATCGAGTTGTGCCCAAGGTTCATCGAGCAACAGTAAATGCGGCTCTGACACTAGTTGGGCGGCGATCATTAAGCGATATTTTTGACCGAGGGAAAGCGTGCTGACTTGGGTATCGAGGCGCAGATACAAGCCCACGCGCCGTAGTGCTAATTGCACTTTAGGTAGCATTTGCTCGGCGGGAATACCGAGGTTTTCTAAGGCGAAAGCCACCTCGGCACCAACGGTTTGACTTAGTAGCTGAGTTTGTGGGTCTTGCATTACCAGACCCGTAACCAATTGAGGATAACGCCAGATGTCACCTTCATGCGGGCGATTTAACACGCCCGCCAGTAGGTTTAGCAGACTCGATTTTCCTGAGCCCGTAGGACCGCTCACGCAATGGCATTGGCCTGTACCAATCGCCAAGTTAATTTCCTGTAATACCGTCGGTAACTGGCTGCCATAGTTGAAGCTAACGCCTTCGAGATCTAAGAGTTTCATGCTATATCTGCCTATAAAGATCTAACGAACAGCCTATGACAAGGCTTCACCCTAGTCGTCTTTTCATTCCCACGGCGAGTCATACGTTAATAGACATCTAACTTGTCACGTAGAAAATTTAAGATGTGCCAGCTATTGTGGACCGCGATTATTCTGTCTCAACCGAAAAACGTTTAAAAACCAACCTAGATCGACTAATTACGACAAAGGGAAAGTACATTTAGCGACTAAGAGACAAAATGTCCACCGAGGGTGACTTGCCCGACAAAAAGACCCACTCAAGTCACATTTTTTATCAGCGAAAAATGAGACTATGGCGAAAGTCACACGATAGGGCCTTACATCTTGACACACTCGACCGTGGCCTTTAATTTGAGCGAAAGATTCTTATTTACAGGCTGAATCAACTAAAGGTAAATGACTGGAAAAAGAGTACATTAACCTGAGTCGAATTCATTGACGCTGACAGAGTGATCTTCAGCTTTCGCCTTCATCCCTTATCTTTGCTTTGGAGTTCTATTTGCCCGTTCATGCCCTGTCTGAAGACCTTAAGTCTCTCATCGACAAACTCATTCAATTAAAGCAAGTTCCGCCGACGGAGCCGATAGTACAGTTGTCGCTTAGTACTGTCGCTATGCCTTTAATTTCATGGTTGGCATCGCAGACGCAATTTCCGCGTATCTACTGGCATGGGCGCGACAGAATCGAAGAAGTCGCGGCGATTGGGGCGTGTAAAGACTTCAGATTTGAAACCGGGATTAACGATCAACAACTGGCCATGGCCTACCAAGAGCAGCGAGCCTTATCGACGAATCAAAATATTCGTTACTACGGCGGCGTTGCCTTCGATCGCACCATAGAATCTTGGCCAGAGTTCGGTAATAGTCGCTTTATCCTGCCGCGCATTGAATTTAGACGCAGCGGTAGCAAGTTTAGTCTGTTGGTGAATCTTAATTTTGCCGAGAATGATCACCATAGCGAAATCGACAAGGCCATTGCCGCTATCGAAGCTGTGATGCCCGCGAAACCACTCTCGCCGCCGAAGAAAATCGTTCCTCTTGGCCGTAGTGACAAGCCCGATTTTGAACGCTGGAAGACCTTAGTGGAGCAAGTGGTCGAGCCAAAGTTCAATCAAGACACCCCAAAAGTGGTGTTATCCCGCTTAACTCAGCTTGAAGTGAACGAACCTATCGATCCTTGGATGGTACTGGCGTGCTGGCAGGGACGTAATCCCAACAGCTTCCAATTTGGCTTTCAATTCAGCCCAGAACGCACTTTTATCTCTTGCTCACCGGAGCGTTTATTCCGCCGCCGTCAGCAAGAATTATTCACTGAGGCGCTAGCAGGCACAACGGTACGCGGTCTGAGCCAAGAAGAAGATATTGCGCTGGCGAATGCCTTGTTAGAAGACAACAAGAATAGCGTTGAGAACCAACTCGTTCGTAGCCACATAGTAAATATGCTCACGCCGCTGAGCAATTATGTCGGCGCCGATGAATTAGCGACCATCTTTAAACTGAATCATATTCAACATTTGCACCGCGCGATTCGAGCCGAATTAAAGCCGGGCGTAAATGATTTTCAACTGTTGCAAGCTCTGCATCCAACCCCTGCTGTGGGTGGCTTACCGCGGCATTCGGCATTGAACTTTATTCGTCAGCGTGAAGGTTATACTCGCGGTTGGTACGCTGGTGCCTGCGGTTACTTCAATAAGTATGAGAGTGAGTTTTCGGTGGCTATCCGCAGTGCGTTGATCGAACCGGGTCGGATTAATCTATTTGCGGGGGCGGGAATTATTGCGGGTTCTGAGTCCGAAGCTGAGTGGCAAGAGCTTGAAAATAAACTCGCGACTATCATGTCGATTCTGTTCGAAATGTAATAAGTCTAAGACCTATTTTTCACCATCAACCCTGCGTTTTTCAAGCGTTTCAAGGTAAAGCCTGTCCTGTTCACCCGAATCAATTAAACGTTTATGTGCAAGGTCAAAATGGTGTTTCAGCATCTGACCTTTTTCAGTATTCGCGAAGGCGAAATAGGTTTCGGCCTTGAGTACACCTTGAATAATCACAAAATTTTGTGACGCCTTCAGCTTAGGCACATACATAAGCAGATTAGATTTATAATCCAGCACGGCATCTATGCGCCCTGCATTTAAGCTATTGAGCATAGTAAGCATATCGCTGCTTTCTTCGTAGTACATGGGCACGGGAGTCAACATATTGTATCGATAGGCCAACATGGCCTGAACCCTCTTATGGGATAGACTCTCAAGTCCTGTCCAAGTCGCCGCTAACTCGGCGGTCACCGCTACATCGATAGAATCCACTTCAACCGTATTCTCAGTTAACAGCGCCTTTTTAGTATCTCCCTTATAAACGCTGAGGGTGATATCGGTACGATTATGCTCAACCAGATAAAGGCTGCGGGCAAAGGGCATAAACTGCACTTTGAGTTGCCATTCTGGCTCAGGGAAAACCCGCTGAAGTAACTCGAAGTAATAGCCCGTTTCATCACGATTGGCAAAATCATCCCACGATGCCGTCGCTACATTGACGACAATCGGCTGGGCGGCGCAAATGGATACAGGTAACATGGCTAAAAGTAAGCAAAAAATAGCAAAGAATCGTCTCATGGTTATCCTCCTTCGACGTACTCAAAGTGTAGAAGAGTTTTCATTCTATGCGTACATTTAAACAGCAGGCTTGCATCTTAAAACTCGGCCACTATAATGGCGACCCGATTTCGCCTCGCTGCGATCGGTAATGTTCGGTAATGTTCGGTGATATTGTCGTAAACATAATAAATTGAAAATTAGCGGGTTCCCTCACCCCGCCCTACACAACTAAAAAGGCCACATATGTTAATGTTAACCACAGCGCAGCTTCGCCGCGCCTTATTCCTATTAGTAGGATTCCACATACTGATTATTTGCGTCAGCAACTACTTAGTACAATTGCCATTTCAGCTATTTGGTTACCACACAACTTGGGGCGCATTTAGCTTTCCATTCGTGTACTTAGCCACAGATCTCACTGTCCGTATTTTTGGCCAACAAGCCGCACGTAGCATCATACTCAAAGCTATGGTTCCCGCTTTGATGATTTCCTACGTGATGGGTGTCGTGTTCCATCAAGGTAGCTTCCAAGGCGCTGACTCACTTGCAGAGTGGAATACCTTTGTGTTCCGAATCGCCTTCGCCAGCTTTGCTGCTTATTTGATTGGTCAGTTAATGGATATTAAGGTTTTTGCCCGTCTTCGAATGAGCCGCTCTTGGTGGGTCGCGCCTGCAGCATCGACCTTAGTGGGTAATCTGGTCGATACCTTAGTGTTTTTCAGTATCGCCTTTTACGCCTCTTCCGATAGCTTTATGGCGGCCAATTGGCCCGAAATCGCCACTGTCGATTACGGTTTTAAGCTGATCGTGAGCTTAGGTCTTTTCCTGCCTGCCTACGGGGTTTTGCTAAAAGTCTTACAAGACAAGATTTTGCGCACCAATCCGCAAGAATCAATTTCCTGATTAACTCAACTGGCCAGACCTGTTATAATTTGACCAGTTAATAGCTCAGCCCTGCTAACGCGCGAGTGGGGCTGATTTTTTATGAGAGCAAGCAATGTATTCTATCGAAATTAAAGCAGAGTCAGGTTTGACTCCCGAGTCAGCCACTCAGCTTATCCAACTTAGTCAACAAATCCCTGAACTCGATCGCCCCCTCACCAGCGAAGTGTTAAATCAGCGCTTACAGGGCAAGCAGTGTTTGATCTTAGTCGCGTATGTGGAAGGTGAATTGGCAGGGTTTAAACTAGGTTACGAGCAAGAAAATGCCATCTTTTATAGCTGGTTAGGTGGCGTTGCCTCAGATTTTAGACGTTTAGGCTTAGCGCAGAGTCTACTCGAATATCAAGAAACTTGGGCACGCCGTCAAGGCTATAACCATATTCAGGTGAAAACGATGAACCGTTTCCCTGCGATGCTTAATTTGTTGATCAGTAATCAATATTTAATTACCGAGCTCAAGGCCGATCCAAAAAACTTAGTCGATCATAAACTGCATCTACGTAAGTCGATCTAAACAGTTAATAGATAAGAGCGAAACGATATTTGTAAAGATGCGCACTTTTTTCAATAAATAGCTTGCAAACACAATTGAGAATGATTATCGTTAACGTGCGTTCCAAAACTCATCTTTAACAACGATGACTGGTAATCGACGTTGTTACGGAGCTCCTGAGTTTGCAAGCACGACATTGCTCACACACACTCTTTGTGGCCGGATTCATCATCCGGCTTTTTTTTGCCTAAAATTCGGTGATGCAAAGTCACATAAAGCAGAACTAACAACTGCTTAATGACACTAATCAATCGAATACAACAAACAGCCATATCTCACTCGGTAAAACTCATCGGCAAGCTAATCGGCAGACATGTCGCTGTAGTTGCCCGCAATATGTAAGCCCTCGTAGGGATTATTTTGCTGATCTTCCTTCGCCTCATGGTACAAGCCTATGGTAAATAATGTGCCTTTACCTAAGGTTGAGCTCACTTCTATCGTGCCGCCAATCCGTTTAATAATGCCGTAACTGAGCGAAAGCCCTAAACCAGTGCCATCCTTACGCGTGGTGTAAAAGGGGTCGAAAATCCGCCCTAGCTGCTCTGGTGCAATTCCAGAACCTTCATCTTCCACTTCGATTTTAACGCCAATCGGCATATCTTGCTGCACCCAGTCATAGGTTCGCACCCAGATACGTCCTTTACCGTCCATCGCATGCGCCGCGTTTACTACCAGATTAATCAAGACTTGCAGCAACTGCGGTCGATTAACCTGCACTGGACAACTGGCGTTTAACTCAGTGATCAATACCACTTCTTGTTTCTGAATCGAATGCCGCACTAACACCAACATTTCTTCAATAATGGGGGTAATCGGATGCATTTCTAACGGGGCGTTAAATTCACCCGGACGACTGTACTGCAACAGGCTGCGGATAATGGTGCTGATCCGTCCCACCTGTTGAATAACGAGATCAATTTCTTCTTTTACTACTTCCGCATTATCGCCAAGCTCGTAGCGCAGTAACTCCATGTTGCCGAGGATAACGGCGGTCGGATTATTGATTTCATGGGCAATACCCGCGGTCAATTCACCGAGTGCGGTGAGCTTCTCGTTGGTGACGAGCTGTTGACGTGTTTCATTCAGTAACGCCACGTTACGTTGCAGTTCTAAGGTTTTGTCCTGCAAGCTGCGGGTACGCTCTTCGACCTTCATTTCAAGCTGCTCTGCTGCCGCTTGGATCTGGGCATTTCGGCGCTGCAGCAGATCGAGCATACTGTCGAACTGCTCGGCCAAGTTCGATAACTCGTTATCCCTATCTAACCCTAACGCGCCAATACGAATATTGCGCCCCGACTGTACTGCTTGCACAACATGGTGGATACGCTCGATCGGCTGCAACAAGCTATAGGCGCCGCGATAAACCAGCAAGCCCGACACCAGCAGCACCAACATTAGAATCGTGCCTAGCTCTATGATATTTAATAAATAATTATGGATAAAAGGCGACTCAGAAAAACCCGTATAGATCATGCCAACACGCTGGCCGCGAATATCTTCCAAGGGAGCATAAGCGGATATAAACCAATCATTAAACACAAAAGCGCGGTCGACCCATTGCTCGCCTTGGGTTAACACTTTTTCCTTAACTTCCTCCGACACTAAACTGCCCAGCGCGCGACCTTGCGTCTCGTTGCCCGTGGGATAAAAGTGCAATGGTACGTTAGTGGAAATACGGATGTTGTCTAAGAAGATGGTCACAGTGCCAATGGAGCGCTCGGGTAAGGTGCCCTTGTCATACACCAAATCACGAATGTGATCGACAATCCGCGTGTCACGATTAAACAGAATGCCACCATCCAGATACCAAGCCACTTTACCTTGCATATCAGGCACGGGTAGCAGACTACGGCTTAATAAACCGCGTTCTTCAACGGTTTTAGTCGGGCTCTGTGCCCGCAAGGTCGCGACAATCGGGATGCTCGCAGTGATCGCCAATTCGGGGTCTATGCGCGCTAAACGCTCTGGCGGTAGCACCATCAAGCCGGAATAAGGTAATAAACCGTTTATCTTTGGGAGGATCTGCCGTAAATCAGGGTCAGCGGCCGCTTCGGCGACAGTGACGAGACGCAGATAATCGAGGTTAAGTTGTTTTTTCTGTTCGAGGAGAAATGCGTCGAGACTGGCCCTGTGGATGACTTCACCAGTTAATTCTTTACCACTAAAAAGTGGCCTAAAATCATTTTGAAAGGTCCAAGACGTTACCACACGTTCGAGTTGCTTTTCTTGCCGTACTTGCACTTGCTGCAAGGTATTTTCGGCAACAGATAAGTCAGCTTTAACTTTCATAAACAGCTGCTTACCTGTGTAGCTGATATTCCAGTAAATAGTGATAAACACTAAACTCACCAGTGTCAGCAGAATAGGTAGTAATGTCAGGATTAATATGCGATAGCGCACCTTGGCCTGCATTTGCTGCCAACTGACACCAAAAAAGTGAGTAAAGAATGACACCCTATGACTCCTGATCGCCGCTGAAATCAAACCACTCTTTATACTTACGATCTAAAGTTTTACGCGAAACGCCTAAATCCCTCGCTGCGGCAGACTTATTGCCAGAATGTAAGTCCACAACGCTAGTCACATGGTGTTTTTCGACTTCTTTTAAGGGCCAATCCAATGGATAACCCGATGTAGATAAAGACTCACTCTTCAGCTGTTGTTTCCAATATTCCGCAGGCGGCTTGCCCAGCAAAATACAGCGCTCAATCATATTGCGCAGCTCACGAATATTGCCCGGCCACTCGTGTTGTTGCAACTTCACCATGTCCTCATGGCTCCACACTACTTCTCTAACCCCTAATTCGGCGGCGAGTTGACGGGTGAAGTGATGGGTTAACTCGACCACATCTTCGGGTCTGTCACGTAATGGCGGGATTAAAATATCGAGCACATTCAGTCGATAATATAAGTCACGGCGGAAATTCCCCGCATCCACTTCATCAATCAGAGTGCGGTTGGTGGCCGCGATCACTCGCACATCTATGTTCACTTCTTTCTCGCTGCCCACAGGGCGAATCGCTTTTTGCTCTAATACTCTGAGTAATGCCGTTTGCATTTTCAGTGGCATTTCGCCAATTTCATCGAGGAAAATCGTCCCGCCCGAGGCAAAACTGAATAAACCTTCACGATTACCTTTGGCACCCGTAAATGCGCCTGCGGTATGACCAAACAGTTCACTTTCGAGCAATTCAGGAGCGATAGAGCCACAATTGACTGGGACAAAAGGTCCCTGACGTCCACTGAGCAAATGCAATTGGCGTGCAACTAATTCCTTACCCGTGCCCGACTCACCTTGGATCAACACCACGGCATTGGTCGGCGCCACACGTTCGATAATGTGTTTCACCGACTTCATGGCCTCACTGCTGCCAATAATGGTCGATGAGTAACCAATTGAAACCTCACGGCGCAGCATCAAGTTTTCGCGTTTGAGCAGGCGGCGTTCGATACAACGATCGACCGCTGTCATCATCTGCTCAAGGTGGAAAGGTTTCATGATGAAGTCAGACGCACCCGCGCGCAGCGCAGTAATCGCCACTTCCATGTCGGCATAGCCGGTCATAAAAATGATGTCCGAACGACGACCCTGCTCATCTAGCGCTTCGTGCCATTCGATACCCGAGCGGCCTGGCAGTCGAATGTCGACGATAAGCAGATCGAAATGGCAGCGGCTACGGAGCTGCTCCGCATCTTCGATACTGCCTGCTGTTTCGACTAAGGCGAATTTCTTCGAGAGTGCCTTATTTAAAAAACTGCGCATTCCGGGTTCATCATCAACAATCAGTACCGATACTGCCGATGGAAGAGGCTTGAGGTTATTATCTATCTGGCTCATATTGTCTGCTTCTGGACATTTTGACTCATTTGCGACCAATTCTAGCACTGAAAATAGATGAATAGGTCACTATGAACCACAGGAAGTAGGTGCTGAGACAATTTGTCTGTAGAGTATTTGTTAAGCTTGGGATCAAGCTCACAAATTAGGTTAAGCTGTGAAGAAAATGACCGCATTCTCAGCTTGGCATCTAATTTGCTTTCAACCGAACGTATTACAATTTACGAGACCTTCCACTCAGTAGGCATTTGAGTTGGAATCCTATTTTTCGCCAAGGAGTACCCATGCTAAACATGAAATCTCATATTAAGTCACTACTGGGCCTGGTTGTTGCAGCCAGTATGTTCACCGTTTTACCCGCTCACTCGACTGAAGTTATCAAGTTAGCCACGACCACCAGCACTGAAAACTCAGGCCTATTAAAAGAACTGTTACCTAAGTTTGAAAGTGAATCTGGCTACAAGGTTCAAGTTATCGCCACTGGTACAGGCAAAGCCCTGAAACTGGGTGAGCAAGGTGACGTGGATTTAGTTATGACTCATGCTCCAAGTGCCGAAGCTAAATTCGTCGCCGACGGTTTTGGTGTTGAACCCCGCGGCATCATGGAAAATGATTTCGTAGTACTGGGCCCTAAAAATGACCCAGCAAAAATCCGTGACAGCAAAAATGCCGAAGAAGCTTTCGCGAAAATAGCCAAATCAGGCGTACCTTTTATCTCTCGTGGTGACAATTCAGGCACTCACATCAAAGAGTTAGAAGTATGGAAAGCGGCAAGTGTGACACCCGATTTCAAAGGTTACACGTCAGTAGGTCAAGGCATGGGCAAAACCCTGCTAATGGCAAATGAAATGCAAGGTTATACTCTGTCTGACCGTGGTACTTTTGTAGCTTACAAAACTAAGCTAGATCTTGGTGTTGATTTCGATGGCGGCAAAACCTTAGCCAACCCATACCAAGTTATCCTGATCAACTCTGCTAAGTACCCAGATCTAAACCACAAAGGCGCTAAAGCGTTCAGTGACTGGTTGATCAGCAAAGAAGGTCAAAGCATGATCAATAACTTCAAAGTTGATGGCGAGCAATTGTTCAAGGCAACTTATAGCGAATGAGCGACGGCTGGCTAGCACTATTACAGCAGGCGTTAAGCCTGCTGTTTTCTTTAGACCCCGACGTTTGGTCCATCATTTCGATCTCGTTTTCGGTATCTTTCGCGGCGCTGCTCATCACGCTGGTGCCTTCTATGGTACTCGGCTTTGTGCTGGCGTTTGCGCCATTTCGCGGTAAATGGATAGTCACTAACTTAGTTCAAACTCTGCAATCAATCCCCACTGTGGTTATCGGTCTGCTGGTCTATTTACTGCTCACCCGCAATGGTCCTCTTGGCGATCTAAAATGGTTATTCACCCAAGAAGGTATGATCCTCGGGCAAATGTTGATCTGCGCGCCGGTACTGATTGCGATGAGCCAAGCCGCCTTTACTAGCGTTGACCGTAGAGCATGGGAAACCTCACGTACTTTAGGTGCCTCTTGGTGCAGCGCCGTATGGACAGTCTGCCGCGAGCTACGTATGCCCTTACTGCTGGCAATTGTCGCGGCGTTTAGTCGTATTCTGACCGAAGTGGGTTGTTCTATGATGGTCGGCGGTAATATTTTAAACGTAACCCGTAACATACCCACAGCTATCGCACTCGAAACCAGCAAAGGCGACTTCGCCCAAGCTATCGCCCTCGGGCTAGTGCTGCTAATCTTGGCCTTGATCCTCAACTTTGCCCTCGGTGGTTTACGCGGCAAAGCCATGCCAAGGAGCCATTAAGCAATGACGAAAGTCAAACTGATCGCCCGTGACTTAGAGATGTCCTTTGGTGCGCGCCTGTTATTCAAAGCGGACGCATTAGCGCTCTGCCAAGGGGATGTGATTTATCTGCAAGGCGACAACGGCACGGGTAAATCGACCTTGATGAAAATTCTTGCGGGCTTGATGGCGCCAACGAAAGGCAAAATTGAGACTGTGGGTTTTGCCCAAAATGCTTGGTGGCGACGCAATCCCTTATTAGGTAAAGCAGTTTATTTGCACCAACATCCTTATTTGTTCGACGGCACAGTGGAATATAATCTCACCTATGGGCTGAATTTCAGTTCAGAAACAAAAGCCAAGGCGAAACAACGTATTACTCAAGCGATTGAGATGGCGCAGCTAGGGTCGCTGCTACACGCCAGAGCTAGTAATCTCTCTGGCGGCGAAAGACAACGGCTCGCCATTGCGCGCGCTTGGATCCTACAACCTAAACTGTTAATGCTCGACGAACCGACCTCCAATATGGACAAGGATTCCCAAGAGCTCGTATTAAAAATGATCCAACAACTCAAACACGAAGGCACAGGTATGTTGTTGAGTAGTCATCAGAATTGCGCGTTAACCTCCATCTGCGAACAGCAGTGGCATATAGAAGGCGAACGAGTGACGACCTCTTATCAACACCCTGAATCTTTGCCAGCACAGGAGTCTTTATATGTCATCGCAAATTGATGCCGTTATTCTCGCCGGTGGCATGGCGCGTCGCATGGGCGGCGACGATAAAGGTCTCGTCGAATTAAACGGCGAAGCTATGATTAAGCACACAATAGACAGAATAAAACCTCAGGTTAAGGAGATCCTGATCAACGCAAATCGCAACCAAACACGTTATGCTGAGTTCGGTTTTAAGGTGATAAGCGATGAACATACTGGTTTCCTCGGCCCTTTGGCGGGAATGATCACCGCAATGGGGCAAACGGATGCAGACTACTTATTGGTGGTGCCCTGCGACTGCCCACTGCTGCCAACCGACCTTGTGCCGCGTATGCTGGCAGCGATTAAGGCTGAAGATGCGGAGATCGCCGTCGCCAGTGACGGTGAATATGAGCAACCCGTCGTCTTACTGTTAAAACCCAGCTTACGTAACTCGATGAAAGCGTTTCTTGAGGCGGGTGAGCGTAAAGTGGACTTTTGGTATGCCAAGCATCACTTTGTTGTGGAGTCTTTCTCCGACCAGCCCAATGCCTTTGTAAATGTGAATACGCCAGAACAAAAACAACGACTGGCCATGGAAATTACCAAATAGCTAAGGCTCCAATAACCCAAATTAGAGGTGCAAATGAGTAACCCCTTCGTCAATCCGCTCGCTATTCCCGTTCTCGGATTTTGTGCCTACAGTGGCACGGGGAAAACCACCTTACTCAAGCAATTGATCCCCGAACTAAATCAACGTGGTCTGCGCTTAGCCGTGATCAAACATGCGCACCATAATTTCGACGTGGATATTCCCGGCAAAGACAGTTACGAAATGCGTAAAGCCGGTGCGCGGCAAATGCTGGTCGCCTCCCACGTGCGCTGGGCGCTGATGACAGAAGATGCACGCGATGGCGATCCTGAGTTAGTCCATTTGCTCAAGCAAATCGAAGCCGACAAAATCGATATCGTCCTTGTCGAAGGCTTTAAAAAACTCGCTTTACCTAAAATTGAATTGCACCGCGCCGCCCACGGTAAACCTTTTATCTACACCCAAGATGAAAATATCCTCGCCATCGCCTGTTGCGATGATACTCAGCTGCCAAGCGACGCACTTCCAAGTGAGCTGCGCCGACTCGATCTCAACAATGTCAGCCAAATTGCCGACTTTGTCATTGAGTATGCCCAAAACTGGGAAGCGCCACTCCAATACCCGATTTCAGCCGTGGATGCCTGCGCCATAGGCGACAATAAAAACCTCACCGTCAGCCAAGGTTTAGCGCAAATTTTATCCCATGTTTCACCCGTGGCAGAAGTCGAAGAGATTGACTTAGACGCCTTAGATAACCGCGTACTGGCTAGCGACAGTATTTCTCCCGTCAACGTGCCGCAACAAACCAATTCGGCGATGGATGGCTACGCCTTTGTCTATCAAGACCCCATGCCTACTACCTTAAAACGGGTGGGTGAGGTCCTTGCCGGTCATCAATATTCGGGCACGCTTAACGTCGGCGAAACTGTGCGAATCATGACGGGCGCGACTGTGCCCGTGGGTGCCGATACTGTGCAGCCCCGTGAACTAGCCAAGGAAGTCGACGGCAATGTTAGCTTCGACGGCCGTATTCTGGCGGGTCAACACGTTCGCCTCGCGGGGGAAGATATCGCCCAAGGCCAAGTCGCCCTCGCCAAAGCCACTCGCCTAAGCGCCGCCGAACAAGGTTTACTGGCTTCACTCGGGCTCAATCGCCTGAGTGTCTATCGCCGCCCAACCGTTGCCGTGTTCTCCACCGGCGATGAAGTGAGCCAACCTGGCGAAGCACTCAAAGCCAACTGCATCTATGACTCAAACCGCTTTACCATCAAAGCGATGGCGAAACGTCTTGGTTGTGATGTTATCGATTTAGGCATTATCGAAGATTCTGAAACCGCGCTCGAAGCGACGCTCGCTAAAGCCGCTACCCTTGCCGATGTCGTCATTAGCTCTGGCGGCGTGTCAGTCGGTGATGCGGATTACATTAAAACCGTACTGGCCCGCTTAGGCAAAATCGATTTTTGGCGGATTAGCATGCGTCCGGGTCGGCCCCTCGCCTTCGGCAAAATCGGTGATAGCTTATTCTTCGGATTACCGGGCAACCCTGTAGCGGTAATGGTCACTTTCCTGCAATTTGTGCAGCCCGCTTTACGTAAATTAGCGGGTGAAGTGAACTGGCAAGCGCAGCTATTCCCCGCAATAAGTGATGAAACACTGCGAAGCCGCCAAGGCCGTACCGAATTTATTCGCGGGATTTATCAACTTGGCAAAGATGGACGCCTGCACGTGAGCAGCACGGGTAACCAAGGTTCCGGAATGTTAAGTTCAATGGTCAAAGGGAATTGTCTCATCATCATAGGCGATGATGCAGAAGCCGTGAATGCAGGTGAAACTGTGTTTATTCAACCCTTTGCGGATCTGCTTTAAGATCCAGTGAGTTTTTATGAGTCTAATGGTGGATTCCTTTGGCCGTAAGGTCGAATATTTACGGCTCTCGGTCACCGACCGCTGCGACTTTCGCTGTGTCTATTGCATGACGGAAGATCCCTGTTTTCTGCCAAAGGACCACGTACTCCACCTCGAAGAGTTAGCTTGGATTGCCCAAGCTTTTACCGAGCTTGGTGTGACTAAAATTCGCCTGACTGGCGGCGAACCCTTAGTTCGCAACGATTGCGATCAGCTAGTGAGCCTGCTTGGCAAACTGCCTGGGCTGACAGATTTGTCCATGACCACTAATGGTTCAAGGCTGAAAAAATTCGCTAAGCCCATGTTTGCAGCAGGATTAAAGCGCCTCAATATCAGCCTAGATACTTTAAACCCCACATTGTTTACCCAGTTAACACGTAACGGCAAATTAGTCAGAGTCATCGACGGTATCGATACCGCCATTGCGGCGGGCTTTGAACGTATCAAGATTAATGCAGTGATTTTAAAGCAGCAGAATGATAATGAAGTCATTGATTTAGTTGATTTCTGCCGTGGTCGCCGTTTAGACATCGCCTTTATCGAAGAAATGTCGCTTGGCGAAATAGATGAGCGTAAACGCGCCCGTCATTGCAGCAGTGATGAAGTCAAAGCCATCATAGAAAGTCGCTATCCGCTGCAGCTATCGAGCAAACGCACTGGCGGTCCAGCGCGGTATTACACTATGGCCGACAGCCCAATCCATATCGGCTTTATCTCGCCTCACAGTCACAACTTCTGCCACGAATGTAATCGAGTGCGCGTCACAGTCGAAGGCCAATTATTGCTGTGTTTGGGCAATGAGCATGCCGTTGATCTCAAAAGCATAGTCAGGGAATTTCCCGCAGATATTGAGAGACTTAAAGCCGCTATTCTCGCGGGCATTAACCTCAAGCCTAAGCAACACGACTTTGGCAATAATCAGGTACAAATTCTACGCTTTATGAACGCCACTGGCGGTTAAGTATCAACCCTCAATCGCTTAAGGGCTAGCATCTCAATTTGGCCGTGATAAACTCGAAGCATCACCCCATACTTAGCGTCACACATTTCTATGGCCTTAACTCGTAAGCAATGGAATAACGTCATTATTGTCGCCTGCGTCTTTATGGTCGCCGTGCTGACTTATATGGATAACAAGACCAATAATGTTCCGAGTGATGCTCAGCTGTTATTTGACGATAATGCGCCGCTTTCACAGCTGCAACTCGATGGAATGTGGCTGCACAAGCAAGCATCACAATGGGAGTGCGACACTAAAGTTCTCAACTGTGATGAATGGGCAAAGGCGTGGCAAACCATACGGGTGTCTCCCTTAACGGCGGCACCAGAAACCACAGATAATCCACAAGAATTAGTCATCCAGATTGCAGATATCCGCGATGCTCAGCTGTGGATCTATTTCCCCAATGAAGGCGCGTTAAAGTCACCCGCTGGCAATTGGTATTTAGTGCCTCCGAGTTTACGAGCTAAACTACAACCGATCCTCGATGCGAAACCCGCAGCTTAATGCCGCCCCATTTTACTTAAGATAAGAAAGAATCCATGCCGGAATTACCAGAAGTTGAAGTCACCCGTCAGGGTATTGCCCCCTTCCTTGTCGAACAAACCGTGGTTGATCTTGTGATCCGCAATGGTTCGTTGCGCTGGCCAGTGCCTGACATCGCCAAACAAATTATCGGCCAAGTCATACGCCAAGTGCGACGCCGTGCTAAGTATCTATTAATCGACACTGACGCGGGCACTAGCATAGTGCATTTAGGCATGTCGGGGAGTTTACGGATTTTGCCCCACGATACCCCAGTAGAAAAGCATGACCATATCGACTTAGTGCTCGCCAACGGCCGCATTTTACGTTTTAACGATCCCAGACGTTTCGGCGCTTGGTTGTGGTGTGAACTCCCAGAAGAAGCCCATCCATTACTCGCCAAACTGGGACCAGAGCCACTGACCCAGGCTTTTAATGTCGCACAATTAGCGGCAGCTTTAGCGGGCAAGAAAAAAGCCATCAAGCTCTGCCTAATGGACAATCATATCGTGGTGGGAGTGGGCAACATTTACGCTAATGAAGCCTTGTTTGCGGCGGGCATTCATCCTGAAGCCGAGGCAGGTAAGATCGATATCGAGCGTTTAACCGTTTTAGTTGCCGAAGTGAAGCAAATCTTAGCCCACGCCATTAAGCAAGGTGGCACCACACTGAAAGACTTCACCAATGCCGATGGCAAGCCCGGCTACTTCGCCCAAAAACTGCATGTCTATGGTCGCGGCGGTGAAACCTGCACCAGCTGCGGTAACCTATTGAGTGAAATCCGTTTAGGCCAACGCACCACAGTATTCTGTGGCATTTGCCAGACACGCTAATCTCACCGATAAAAATGCCTGCAATCGCAGGCATTTTTAGCTTCTTAGATATGACTTTTGATTACTCTTTTAACCAACGACCTGGATGATCGGTAAAGTAACGATATTCGCGTTTGGGCTTTTCGCACTGCGATTTAAGCTCAGTGGTCGATAACAAAATCCACTCATCACGATGGGCCATTCCCATGCTCTTGCCGCCTTTGATATCGAAACAGCTCAGCTCAGCCCCGCTCGGCACTAATAAATAACGCTGTTTATTTTCCTGCATCCATTGCCATGCATTACGCTCTTGTTCCTCAACTGAAGCAAGATAACTAAAGTGCGTCACACTCATGGGAGAGAACAAAATAAACTGCTCTTTAAAGTTCACTAAGCCTAGCTCGGCGTCCTCGCCAATTACCTCTGCCGTATGCAGCATCAAGCTTCTAGGAGTGCGCATTTCATCGAGCATAGAATACCCCCAAGTACTGATCAGCAACCAGCCTAAGGCAGAGACAATCCCCATCTTAACGAGAGCAAACTGTTTACGGGCGAGCCAAAGCAGCAGGAACCAGAGCAGACCAAGCAGGATAAATAGGTAGCCAATACCCGTTAAATCGTCGGTATAGTCGGCAAGGGCTTTGACTAATGCGGGATGATGAATAAGCGCAAGCACACCCGCCAGCAAGACCACTACACCTAAAAACCACAGTAATCCACTGACAAGTTTTTCAAACCACATTTTAGGCGCAACATCCGTTAACACCGCTGAGGCCGCCAGCGCCAACATAGGCAAAGCAGGCAGAATATACACATTACGCTTACCCGGACTGATGCTGAAAAACAACACTACCAGTGCCACCCAAATCAACAGAATTGCAATAGTAGGATCGGTCCTCACCTTCTGCACCCATTGTTTCCAGTAAGCAACCACCAGCAGCGAAATAGGGAACCACATCCACGGAATGACACTTAAGACAAAGAAATACCAAGGCTTAATATGATGCCAAGCGTTGACATAACGCTCACCAGTTTGCTTAAACAAGATATTATTTTGATAGGCAATAAGTTCGGGCGTGCCATGGGCTTGCACTGTCAGCACCATGGGCGCCAACCAGCAGGCAATCACGGCAAGCATAGCCAAAGGCCCAGCAAGACATAGCCAAGTTAAACGACCTTGAAAACGGCTTTTGTCTTTAACGGCATAAATACCAATAGGGATCAGCATTAATAAAGGCAAAAAGCCGACGCCCTTAGTGATCACCCCTAGCCCCATAAATGCCCAGCCAGCAAAATACCAGCGCCAATGGGGACCGAGCAAAAAGTGGCGGATCAAGCCGTAGCATCCCACTGTGATCCAACACATCACCATAGCATCGATCTGGGCATTTTTAGCCTGCATTAAAAACTGCGGCACAATCAACAGTAACAGGGCGGCATTGCGGCCAACACGTACATTCCACAATCTGGCGCCAAGATCGTAAACCAGGAACACTGTCAGAAGTCCGCACAACGCGTTAGGGAGGAGGAAAGCGAGCTTAAGAGAATCCGTCATCTGGTAAAATAGCGCGATAGCCCACATGAATACCGGCGGTTTATCAGGGTAGTACTCGCCACCACGGGTAGGAAATAACCATTGTCCCGAAGACACCATTTCCCGTGCGACTTCCACAAAACGCGGCTCATCTGCAGGCCAAGGGGATCGAAATCCTACCCCCACCAGCAAAATTAGCAAGCTTATCAATAGCAAAGGCCAGAGTACTTGGTAGTAATCCTGACTATTGAAACGGCGAGTAAGAGCTTCCATCCTGAATCCTTATGCTTCGGTTTCCAATTCATCGACCTGTTTACGCAGGCTGGAACGGTACAAATACGCGCCAATCACGCTTGATAGGATAAATAATCCGATACTGATCCCTAGCTGATGATGATCCGATAAACCTATACCCGCCCCCGCAAAGCTAAAAATCAACATCTGCGGTAAATAGCCTAATACGCTGCCCAGCATAAAGCCACGCGCAGGAACATGAGTTGCACCAGCAAATAGATTGGTGAGTAAATTACTGCCGACGGGCAGTAAGCGTATCATCAGCACTTTCAACCAGGTTTTGTCGCTGATAAGAGCTTCAAACTTTTGCAACCTAAGGCCAAAGCGGCGCTGTAAACTGCTGCGGATAGTTAATCTCGCTACATAAAAAGCCAATACGCAGCCGACCAAGGCGGCTAGCGTTGAAAATAGCCCCCCATAAATCCCACCCAAGGCAAAACCAAAGACAAAAGCGATAACTTGTCTTGGGCCACCAGCAGCGGTAAATAGCGCACCAACAGCCAACAATACTAAGAGTGCAAACGAGCCTTGTTCTGCAATAAAATGCGCGACCCAGTTGCTATCGGTCAAATGCTCAAACATCCCCTGTTGGACGGAAAACATCAACGCCAGCAGAATGAAAACGATAAACACCGCATTATAGAATCGCTTCATTATCAGTCACGCCAACTTGCTTGACTGCGAATAACCTTGGCTATTTTCGCCCGCCGCCCAAGCCAGATCACCCCCATAATATCAACGATACCAACCCAGACACGATTCCAAGCCGTGTACTTAGAGATGCCCACTTGACGATTCCTATGATTCACCACCGAAATAAGAATCTCCCCGCCTATACGACGCACTAAGGCAGGAATGTATCTGTGCATATGGTCGAAATAGGGTAAACGAAGGAAGGTTTCACGGGGAAATAACTTTAGGCCACAGCCCGTATCAGGCACGCCATCGTGCAGAAACGCATCGCGAACCTTATTCGCAAAGCGGGACTGGAATCGCTTCCAAGCGGTGTCTTTACGATTTTTACGGTACCCCGCAATACAGAAATGCTCGGCATGGATCTGCGGCAACTGGGCCAGCATGGCCGGAATATCGGCGGGATCATTCTGGCCATCGGCATCTAAGGTCACAATATATTTGCCGCGTGCGTGCAAAACGCCGGTCGATATCGCAGTACTTTGCCCCGTGCTTCGTTCATGGCGAATCGCTTTAGCATCACATTGCTGTTCAGCTGCGGTGCGCATCACTTCACCAAAGGTATCATCTTCACTGCCATCATCGACAACAAGGATTTCAAACTCAGTCAAACCTTGAAGAGCTTGGCAAATCTCTTTCATTAAAGGGCTAATGTTGCCCACCTCATCTTTAGCGGGGATCACAATAGAGATCAATTTAACACTCCACAACTTTATGACCACAAATACGGTATCACACAATTATTGCAAAATTAAAATCTGGATAAATAGGTAATATGACTTAAACAGAATGCTAGTGTGGAATTGTAAACTAGTAAAAAGACAAGAAAGAGCTCTTAATTTGGAACTGTCGTTTTCAATGAATTACGCCTTTTCCCGATGGAATTATGTTATTTTATCTAAGCATATCGATATAACATCCGAGCCATTTATGAAAATTGTTGTTGTGGGTATGGGCTATGTGGGCCTATCAAATGCCGTCTTATTGGCGCAGCAAAACCAAGTCACTGCAATTGATTTAGTCCCTGAACGTGTCAAGCAAGTTAACGAACGCACATCCACTGTGGTTGATGAATTAATCGAAGACTACCTGCAAAACAGATCGTTGAATTTAACTGCAACAACGGAAAATGTAGCCTTTCAATCGGCTGACTTTGTGATTATTGCGACTCCAACAGACTACGATCCTCAGACTAATTATTTTAATACCCATTCGGTTGAAAGCGTCATTCGTGATGTACTCGCTGTTAATCCTGATACGACGATGATCATCAAATCGACTGTCCCCGTCGGTTATACAGCAGCATTAAGGCACAAGTTTAAGAGCGACAACATACTCTTTTCTCCAGAGTTCTTACGCGAAGGGAAAGCCTTGTATGACAATCTTCATCCCTCACGGATTGTCGTCGGTGAACGCTCGGCGCGTGCCCAAGTCTTTGCTGACCTTTTAGCTAAGGCGGCAATCAAGCAAGATATTCCTATTTTGCTGACCGATAGCACCGAAGCCGAAGCGATTAAGTTATTTGCTAATACATTTCTTGCCATGCGGGTCGCCTACTTTAACGAGCTAGATACCTATGCAGAGAGTCGAGGATTAAATACTCGCCAGATTATTGAGGGGGTTAGCCTCGATCCGCGTATTGGTGATTATTACAACAATCCTTCTTTTGGCTATGGCGGGTACTGTCTTCCGAAAGACACTAAGCAATTACTGGCTAACTACAATGATGTCCCAAACAATCTAATCAGTGCCATTGTCGACTCAAACACCACACGCAAAGACTTTATCGCCGACGCTATTATCCGTAAGCAGCCAAAATGTGTAGGAATTTATCGTTTGATCATGAAAGCCGATTCAGACAATTTCCGCGCCTCAGCAGTGCAAGGCGTGATGAAGCGCATTAAAGCGAAAGGCATTGAAGTCGTCGTGTTTGAGCCTGTACTTAAAGAAGATTACTTTTTCAAATCTCGCGTGATGAGAGACTTAACTGAATTTAAGTCAATGTGTGATGTGATCGTCTCCAACCGTATGGTTGATGAACTCAATGATGTTGCGGATAAAGTCTATACCCGAGATCTATTTCACCATGATTAATACACTTTAAATAAAGGTCATAAATGAAATACTTAGTCACAGGCGCTGCGGGTTTTATCGGCGCCAAAGTCAGTGAACGCCTTTGCTTACTTGGCCATGAAGTTATCGGCATTGATAACCTCAATGACTATTACGACGTCAATCTCAAATTGGCACGTTTAGACCTTTTACAAACTTTAGATAATTTCCATTTTATTAAACTCGATCTCGCAAACAGGGAAGGTATTGCTGCGCTTTTTGCCCAGCATGCATTTCAACGCGTTATTCATCTGGCAGCTCAAGCGGGGGTGCGTTACTCGCTAGATAACCCCCTTGCCTACGCAGATAGCAATTTAGTCGGACATCTCACGATATTAGAGGGCTGTCGCCATCATAAAATTGAACACCTAGTGTATGCTTCCTCATCCTCAATTTATGGCTTGAATCAAAAGATGCCCTTCTCCACTGAAGACAGCATAGATCATCCCATTTCGCTCTATGCCGCCACGAAGAAAGCCAATGAATTGATGTCGCACACTTACTCACATTTATATCAATTACCGACGACAGGTCTGCGCTTTTTTACCGTCTACGGCCCTTGGGGCCGTCCCGATATGGCTTTATTTAAATTCACCAAAGCCATACTCGCAGGTGAAGTAATCGATGTGTATAACCATGGCGACCTCAGTCGAGACTTTACCTATATTGATGATATTGTTGAGGGAATCATTCGGGTACAAGCCAAACCACCTCGCCCAAATACGGACTGGACAGTAGAGGCTGGCACGCCGGCCACCAGCAGCGCGCCATATCGCGTCTTTAATATTGGCAATGGTAGCCCAGTGCAGTTACTCGACTTTATTACAGCGCTAGAAGATGCCTTAGGCATTAAAACGAACAAGAACTTCCTACCGATGCAACCGGGCGATGTGCATTCGACATGGGCCGACACAAGTGACCTATTTGATGCCGTTGGCTATAAGCCATTAATGGATATTAATACTGGGGTCGCACAATTTGTGGACTGGTATCGCCAGTTCTATAACAAATAATTTTGTGTCAAAAAGCCAAACAAAAAGACCTGCAAGAATGCAGGCCTTTGCTTTAATCATGAATGTTAGAATCGATACTCAAAACTGCTAAAGAGCGTGGCATTAGTATCGTTTTCTTGAACATCAAATTCCGATCTCGATACTGTTCCGCCCAAATTTAACATACCTTGCCACAGTGGCATGCGGTAAGAAAACTCTAACATCAACAAATCTTCCTTCGGTGGTTGCGGCGCCCAAGTGTTGGCCACATTTGAACCATCTTTATTCAGCTGGGCATAACGCAATAAAGAAGTAAAACCACGGCTGTTACTAAACTGACCCACAAGACCTACGACATATACTTTAGCGTCACTATCATAAGTTGAGCCTAGGGCTCGATTATAATATCGAGAACCACTCAAGTAAGTTGAATGCTCATAAAAACAATTGAATTCATTAGGATCTAGACCACATGCAACCACAGTATCTGTATATTCAAAAAACAACTTATATTGTTGATCTGTAAATGCAAAACGCGTATCAGCGCCAAATAAGTATGCACAATCAGCTAAATCCCATGGGTTAGAGCCGCTAGAATCCTCACAGGTTCGTTCAAGATAAAGCCCGACAGGCACCTTAAACCAAGTATCCGCATATCGGATATCAAACCCAGCCAATTGATTACCAATTTTAGTATTGGAGGCTGGATCGCATGTTGCACTTCCATCCGCACATTCAGTGCCACCAGTTATCGCTTTAAAAAAGCTTTTAACACCGCAATCCTGTCCTTCACCACAGAACTGTGTTGTCCAAGAAACGCCCATTTCAACCGATTTTATTGGCCTAATACTCGATCTAAAATTCCATAATGCTGCATTGGCAACTGCCCGATTGTTTTCAAATAGACTAAAGCCGGCGGTTAAGGTCCAAGGGCCAATCCAAGACAACCACGGCGTTTCAAACGCTGCCGCATTATTACGACTTAGCATCACTGAAGGCATTGGCCTCGCGTTATTCGACTTATGCAACGAAGAGTCAAACCCTGGTCCCCACCACTGCTCAAGAGTCCCTGCCGTAATAATCCAGTTATCAATAATCATTGATATATAAGAGTCGTCTAAACGAAATTGGTCTTCAGTAGCATCATAATTGGCACTTCCAGAAGCTTTAAAGGCAAAACGTTCTCCAACGTATTCATGGGAAATATTTAATTCACCTTGCTCACGGTAGTCTGAACCAAAATGCTGAAACCGTGCGGCATCAGTACCGGCGGTTACTTTAACGCTGGTATTTCCACGATTTCCAATTGCGCTACTATAGTAAAAATTAACCCTTGCGAAAGACTGAACTAAACTTGGGCTCAGTTTTTCTGGCTCGACCTTCGCTAGATCAGCACCAATACCGGCCCACATTAAGGGATAGGTATTCACAGGCACAGTAATCACACCCGCATCGGCAAGTGCTTGAATATCGGCTCGAAGATAAATATCTGAAGCATCAACCCAAGGTGCAGCAGTAAGCATTGAAGAAAATAACAAGCCAGAGGCAACGCTAGTAGCAAGGATAGCGGGGATTAAAAAAGCCTTCATAACATCCTTTTAAGTATCATCGCGAGGTCACAATGCCTCAAAGTTAACACAAAATTCCCACGTAAAAATCATTAGTCCGTGGGCAAAATCTAGTTTTTGACGAGCTTAGCCGCAAGAGCCATAGCCACTTCTGAGTGAACAAATTGGCTCACATCGCCACCATGCAAAGCGACTTCCTTTACTAATGTTGAAGAGATAAAGGAGTTTTCCTCGGCAGGTGTTAAAAAAACACTTTCCAGATCTGGACTCAATCGGCGATTCATATTTGCTAGCTGGAATTCATATTCGAAGTCAGATACCGCACGTAAGCCACGCACTAGCACACTGGCTTTTTGTTCCTTAGCAAAATCCACTAACAGGCCAGAAAATCCAACCACTTCAACGTTATCCAAATGGGCTGTGACACGGTTTACCAGTTCAACCCGCTCTTCTAAGGTGAATCTTGGCTGCTTAGAAGGATTAGCAGCAATGCCAATGATCACATGTTTGAATAACTTAGCGGCACGCTCAATCAAGTCGGCATGGCCATTGGTAATGGGATCAAACGTCCCAGGATAAATCGCTCTTGTGTGCACTTTACTGACTCAACTCACATTGGATGCCAAAAATCATTGTTCGTCAGTCTACTCGTTTTAGCCAAGCGAGTGAATAATCGCAGCTAAATCGGCTTTAAATAGCCATAAGAAGCCTCAAATTTGACAAGAATCCAAGTGAGTAAGCCCCTATAAAGGCGCCAACTGATATAATGTTTCACCTAATTGAAACCGACCAAATACGATGTCGCTTACCCATTCGACGCTATCACGATAAGTCAAAGCTAGGTTGAAACCGCGACGTTTAAAGACACGCATAAGAGCATATATGAAGAAAATCGCGATTTTTTGCTATAACTTTTTCTCCAACGGCACGGTAAAAATAGCCTTATCGCAGGCAGAAGTGTTGCAGGAAGCAGGTCAAGATGTGCATTTATTTGTGTTTCACAAGGAAGGCGATTTTATGCCGCCACAAAATGTAACCATTCATTATCTGTTTGAAGCAGGTCAAAAACCTTCGCTTCAGGAGCAGAGACAACAACTTATAACGAAAGTGAGCGAAGCAGAAAAAACGGGGGGATTCTCACTTTTTTTAAGCAATTCAACCGACTGCGACGTTGTTGTTTCCGGCTGTCATTTCGATCCTTGCTACTACTTCTGTCATTGTGCATTAAAGCAAGAATTATTGATGGAGTTAAAACGCGGTCCAGTGCACTTCTGGCGCAGATGGAAAAAAGCCAAAGCTCTGATCGGCAAAAAAATTATCACAGTTTCAAATGGGATTGCCGACGAACTAAGAGCCACATCGTGGTTAAAACCACAGAGCGTGCAAACCATCTACAACCCTTTTCGCCTCGAAGAAATAAAAAATAAAGCTCAAGAAGTCATTGCCGAAATTCCCAATGAACCTTACATGATCCATGTGGGTAGAGTGACTCGTCAAAAACGCCATGACATTCTCTTTAAAGCATTGAGGGAGATGCCGACAGCGCCTAAGCTAGTTCTTCTCTGTAATCGGCCAAATAAGGCGCGTAAATTAGCCCAAAAATACGGCGTAGAGCACCGAATCATCACACCTGGTTTTCAACATAATCCCTATGCTTGGATTGCTAAAGCAGAATTGATGCTGCTGAGCTCCGACTTTGAGGGCTTGCCCACTGTGGTCATTGAATCATTAGCCTGCGGCACGCCAGTTGTCAGCACAGACTGTCCTCACGGCCCAAATGAAATCCTTACAGGGCACTTAGCAAAATACTTAGTCCCTGTTCGTCAACCAGCACTGCTGGCACAGAAGGCTCTGGAATGTCTGGCATCGCCTCCATCGCTTGAAGACCTTGCTATTCTTAAAGCCGTAGATAGTCAAAATATTGCAAAGCAATATTTGAACTTAGCCGAATAAATATCTTTATACGGTAAAAAGTAGAAACTCTATTGAATATAAGTAGAGTTTCTACTTAACCTCCAACACCTGTTACACTCTGATACAGCATGAAAGCTCGTTTTAATTGGATTAAAAAACACAAGACGTTAACAAATGCATCAAACAAAGAGTAATAACACACAGAAATACAATACATTTAGCCTGTATAATTACTATTATTGAACATCGATAAAACAGTTTATTATAAGGTTAACCATTCTGTATTTATGAATAAATAATTTCATTGATAGTCTATTTGAAAAATATCAAAATACTCCCATCAAATAATTCTGCCTAAGTAGAATTAGCAATAAATGATTTTTTTGGGGTAGTAATGAGTAAGTTTAAAGTGGCTTTATTAGTTGATGAGTACTTTGGGGGTACAGGTACAGTGTACGGTGGGTACGGTTTTCTAGCGCGCTACTTAATTGCCAAACACTTACCCAATGAGAATATTGAAGTAGAAGTGCTCATAAAAAAAGACTGCAGCAAGCAAAGATTAATACCTCGTCGCTATATGATCGATGGCATTAAAGTTTATCGTTTAGCAGCTAAGTTTATGGATTTTATTAATATTAGATTTTTAAAAAAGAAAAATTACGATATATTTTTGTCAATAGAAATGACAACCCATTCCTACCGTATTCTTAAAACTATCCCTAATATTGATAAAAAACTTCTATTTTGGGTACAAGATCCAAGACCTGATTATGAATGGGATGAAATTAATACCGTCAAACTTTTCCCAGAGAAAAGTTATTGGGACAGTAATATTAATCAGTTTGTTCATGACCTTTGGGCAGCAGGGAAAGTCTCATTTATTTCTCAAGCACGCTTTTTAGATCGTAAAGCCAGAGATCTCTATAATCTCGATAATAAAACTGAACTCAAATATTTACCCAACCCTATTGAGATAGATCACAGTTTCGATGTAGAAGCTCACCCGAAGAAAAATCACATTATCTTTCTGGGACGAATTGAGTCAGTCAAACGTGGTTGGTTATTTTGCGAGATAGCTAAACTGATGCCTGAATATGAATTTTTCATGCTAGGTCAATCATTTAGGCAATCAAAGAAAAATCAGTCCATCATGAATGACTACCTAAATATTCCCAACCTACATTTTGTAGGGCATGTAGAAGGCGATCGAAAAAACCAGCTAATCAAAGATGCTAAAATTTTAGTCAACACTTCAATTCACGAAGCTCTACCAATTTCTTTCTTAGAAGCGTTATCTTATGGCACCCTTCTCGTCAGTTGCCGTGACCCCGACGAGCTGACGAGTCAATTTGGCGTATTTACAGGTACAGTGCTCGGAGATGGTTTTGATAAAGTCGATTTATTTGTCGATGGTATACGCCATCTGATGGAAAACGAACAACTAAGACAAGAACTCGCGGTTAAGGCAGTTGACTACATCAAAGCAAACCACAGTATTGAAGATTTCCAGAAAAATATGCAAGAAATCATCTTTAAACTGGTTGAAGAAACGAAACTGCAAGGCTAACAAAATGGGCCGATATTTCAATATCGGCCCATAAGTAACGACTGCTAACTAAAAAACTTCAAATAACCTAGCTTGCGACGCATCTTAAAATGGCGTAGCAAGTTCAATGGTTTAGGCTTAAGCCAATCGGTGCCTTTATCAATCAAAGCATCTGTTGCGGCTAAAACTCGCTGGCTAGATTGGCCATCCCCCGTAGGGTGAATTTGATTACAATAAGCATGGATGTGCGCCATCAAATCATCAGGACGACTCAGTGCTCGCGTTAATGCAGATTCAATATCCTCAACCTGACAGATATCGATTAAATGATCTTTAGGTGACTGATTTTTAAAGGTCACCACTGGCTTACGCTGCATTAAAAACATCAATAAAATCGATGAAGTATCGCAGAGCATCACATCACCCGCCTGCAGAAGCGGGATCACGTTATCGGTTTCCACAAACTGGAGATTCTCATTTTCGAGAGTCTTGTATTGCTCAACAATACTTGGCTTCATCTTAGGATGGAATTGTACTAACCAGCGCCACTGGCCCTTTTGCGACAGGATTTTGATCTGCTCAAATACCACAGGTGCGCAGGTCAAACTAGGTGAAAATGTCGAGCAAAAGAGTACCACAGGTCTTGGGTCATCCGCTTTGATATAGGGATTATCTTTATTCTCAATAAATAGGGGGTCGAGCGCAGGCCATCCCGTCTCAGCCACTGTAAAAGTGCCGAACTTTTTCTCGAGTTCAAGGAAAGGTAAAGTTGTCGCCGGGCCTTGAGTACAATACAAATCAAAGCAATCACGGATTTCGAAGTGATCTTCGCGACCCTTATGGTTCATTTTACCCGCATTAAAGCCATGAAATACCCCGACTTTAACCCCAGGAATAAAACGAGGGACAACATTCCCAGGAACAAATACCGCATCGGGTTTCCACGCCTTAACGGCATCAACGCTCAACAAACGCGGCTCATCAGCCTTTAGAAACTTAGCGTCGACTTCATTTCCCTCTAAAAACCAGCAAACCTCATCGCCTCTAGCCCAAATGGCTTGTTGAAGCGGCCTTAACATCGCATAGGAATAGTTTTGCGCTATGTAAAATAAGTAACGTCTTTTGGCTTGTTTGACTTCTTCCACAAGTATTCCCCCAACAACTCAAACAATTTAATTATTTTGCCAACGCTAAATATTGCTCGGCTATTATCGTAGCATCCACTTTTGCCAAAATGTCCACCTGTTCAAGAGATGGCGGCAGGCTAACAACCTCATCTATCATGTTTGCTAGCGCAGCAGGATCACGACGCGGCACAAGATACGGCACTAAATTCCCCGTTAAAATCTCACTAGGTCCATGGGGGCAATCAGTGCTCACCACAGGCGTCCCACACGCTAATGACTCAATCAAGACTGTCGGCAAACCTTCAAAATCGGAACTAAGCACTAATGCCTTAGCCTGCTTAATCCAAGGGAAAGGATTGCTTTGGAAACCGGGAATAATTAAGCGTTTCTCAATACCGAACTTTTTCGCCGCTTTTATCGCTTTCTTGTGGTTGTGGCACAAGAGCACCACGGGAAGTTGATTTTGCGTTAGCTTGAGGGCTTGAAACAGTACATCATGGCGTTTTTGCTTAGCAAAGCGACCGACATGAATAAGATAATCACCCTGAGGAATTTGCGGATTGTCTTGCTGTGATTGAGATGTGATTTCATTAAACTCAAATGGATTATAGATAGTCTGCATCGATGCTGGATGCAAACGACCTCGATCTTTAATCTCCTTTGCTATGCCATTTGAGACGGTAATCAAATGCTGGCCATTGAGCGCTTTTTTGGCTCTCAGCTTTTTTAAATAGGCGAAGGGGCCGAGTTTAAACTGACGGCTCAACTCTTCTTCCACAGAGGAATGGACTATGACATAAAGCGGTGAAACACCTGTTTTGGTCATCATCAAATTGGTTTTATCTAAGTTAGATAAAAACAAATCGAACTTGCCCACTTGAGATTCAATTTCCGCAATTTTTGTGATGAGTTTGTGAACCGAAGCATTCAATCGCCCAAAATGGTCGAAATCTTTATCCTTAGGCGCAAAACATTGATGAACGGGTAAGTCCTCAGGGGTTTCATAATAGCGATTATCTTCCATGACTAAAAAATGCGGCTCATGTCCTAAGCGAATAAATTGCTTGGCTAAGGTAATCATGACCTTTTCGGCTCCGCCACCCGCTAAACTATCAATGGCAATGGCTATCCGCATGATTTATCTCCTAAACGATCATATACATTGTGAATCTCACGAATTGCGACATTTAAACCATTTAAATCACTGGCCTTACATTGCAATTCATATCCATCATTATTTTCTACTTTTTTTATTAGCGCTTTAACCGCATCTTGTATTTCGCTCGATTCAGCCGTACATGCCATAACTAACTGTTTTAATTTGCAAGCAGCAATCCTATTGGACTGATCTTTTGAAATGGGTACGGCTAATATTGCTTTGTGCAGCGCAATCGCTTGTAAAAGCGTATCGCCCCCCCCCAATACAGCAGCCATAGAGGCTGCGAGAAGATTTATAAACTGTTGATTATCAAGTTGCGAGATCAAAATAATGCCAGCTAAATTAGGCAATGATTTGGGATAATTCGGGCCGAAAACCATGACACTTGTTATGCCTGATGCTTTATAGCTTTCATGAGCGGCCTGTGCAAAAATATCTGCGGCTAATTCGCCATTAACCTTGTGCCCACCAGAACCCGCATTAAATAATACAAACTCATTATTTGTTAACTGATATTGCGCTAATAACGCCGCTTGAGTGCTTGCATCGGGTTGGGTAAAGACTGGACCTATATTCAAAGGCGCGGGTTTATTAATGAGTTTCAGCTTCAGGCGATCTAACCAACTGATAGGACCGATCACAAATTCTGGTTGCACGACCCAATGACAATCCGTCACTAAAGCGCGGCCAATTTTCATTCCACGGCTACGCTTACGCTTGTGCTGGCTGAGAAATATGACCTTAGCGCCGAGTTTATGGGCATGGACTAACTGTGATTTACGCCCAGAAGCATCGAACAATACTATATCGGGCAGGTAATCAGACATGATTTGATTCACCGCTTTGACTTGTTTAGTCGGCGTATCTTCAAGTAGCACTGCCGGATAAGGGCATTGAGCCGCATAGGGTGCCTGTTGACTCAAAATAAATTTAATCTCAGCGCTCGGCCACAGTCGTTTAACCTCATCGGCGATGATCATTGATCTCATGTATTCGCCAATGCCCTCAGCCGACGATACGGGAATAAATAAAAATTTAGTGGCCGTTTTGACTGTCATAAATATCCTTTAATACACTCAAATTCCATTTGATACATGACTATCATTCACCACTAACTCAAACTTCTCAATCACGGCTTCAACACTGATCAAAGCCATCAAATGCTCGCCTTTGGCGCGAGTTCCCCACGTAATTTGTCCACTATGTTGCGATCTCATTGCCTCATCATAGGCACTCACCACATATTGTTGCGATAGGTAAGGACCTGTGCGCCCAGGATTCGAATGGGCATATAAACCGATCACCGGAGTACCTTGGGTCACCGCCATATGCGCAGGGCCCGTATCAGGCGCTAACACTAAACTGGCGCGTTTTAGCAGGGCCAATAATTGCGTCAGACTGGTTTTGCCCACTAAATTATCGATTTTAGAGGGACAAGCCTGCAAAATTTGCTCTGCTAAATCCTTCTCAAGTTGAGTTGGGCCACCGCAAAGCATGACTCTAAATCCTTTCGCAATCGCATGGCTCGCAACGGCGGCATAGCGCTCTGGTAACCAGTTACGTTCTGCCTTACTGGCTGCAGCGCAAATGATAAAGACTTTTTCATTGTCTTTAATCTGCGTCTGGGCAAATTCAGTATCCGCAATGGGTACAGGAATATGCCATTGAGGAGTGAGATCGTTAACGCCAATCGCCTTAGCGAATCCCATAAATCCTTCGAGCACATGGGGCTTGGCCAAGGGCTCCACCCTGTGATTTGTCACTAGCCACTGACCTTCTTTAGCGCGGGCACGATCAAAACCTATGCGCACCTTTGCCGAAATGGCTAATGAAGCCAAAGTGGCACGTAGCGCAACCTGCATATGCAGCAGCACGTCAAAACGTCGGCCTTTTAAGGCCTTACGCAAATTAAAATAGCTGCGCCATCCTTGAGATTTATCGAAAATAACAAACTCAATGCCGGGTAAATGCTTCAACAATTGATATTCGAGTTTACCGATCACCCATGTGATTTTGAGCTCGGGGTATTGCCGCTGAATCGCCTGCACCATTGCCACGGCATGACAGACGTCACCGATAGCGGATAAGCGCAGCAAACAAAGAGAATTCATGGTATTGGGATTTAAACTCATTGGGATTGAAGCTAAAAGCTCTTAAGGTTATTTGGCGCAAGCTAAGGATCTTAATGTAGAATGGCCCTAGGTGCCACGCTTAAGTCAACAAATCTCCGATGAATGCTCAGATACAGCTCATAAAAACCGCCCAAGGTCACATGGCAGTTTGCCAAGATACGCCAACAGATATCGATCCCGCGTGGTTCTCGGTGGATTTTTGGCGGGCTAAAAATGCTGTCGTCGGTTCATCCAAAGGCCGCTACACCACTTGGTTTGTGGCATTTGAGCACAGTCATTGGGTATTGCGTCATTATTGGCGTGGCGGCTTAATGGAGAAATTCAGCAAAGATGCTTACGTTTATACTGGCCTCGAAAATACCCGCGCCATGGGTGAGTTACGCTTATTAGACATTTTGTATCGCGAAGATTTTGCTGTACCTAAACCGATTGCCGCCAACATAGTGCGCGATGGATTATTTTACCGCGCCGATATCATTATCGAACGGGTCGAAGGCGCCGAAGATTTAGTCGCTAAACTCGGCAAAGGGGTCATGAGCACTGAGCAATGGCAAGCATTGGGAGCAACTATCGCCCAATTCCACCAGCGTGGTGTGTACCACGCCGACCTTAATGCCAAGAATATTCTGTTCCAGCCCGCGCAAACTGAACCCTTAACGCCAGAACGGTTTTATCTTATCGATTTCGACCGCGGCGAGTTAAAAACACCGAGCCCGCAATGGCAGCAATCGAATCTAGACAGACTTTTACGTTCCTTCAATAAAGAACAAGGCAAGTTACCAAACCTTGCCTTCACCGCTGATAACTGGTCATCACTGATGCAGGGCTATCAAGCGGCGATGCAAAACGCCTGAACCACTAAAAAAATTATCCAGTTAAATTAAGCGGTTATTAAATATTGTGCGAGAAGAAATTGTCGCTGTAAGGCACCACGATTAGCCTCAACCACAGCCAATCCCGCGTTCACCGCCTGCAGGCGTAACTCAGGTTTAGCAAAATACTCAATCAAGTTAGCGGCAAGTTCATCCGCCGATGCGACAACCTTTAACCCACCAGCATCCGCCAACATCTGCGTAATTTGAGCAAAATCCCAATGGTTCGGTCCCACCATAACAGGCACGCCCATAGCAACAGGCTCCAAGGGATTATGGCCACCATTATTGATCAGCGTGCCACCGACAAAAGCTTGATCAGCGGCACCATAAAAGGTCAGAAGTTCACCCATGGTATCGCCGACCAGCACTTGAGTCGTTGCCGTCACAGGAAGATTACTGCTGCGACGAATTAATTCAAAACCTTGGCTGGCAACAAACTCAGCAACTGCAGAAAACTGCTCAGGATGACGCGGCGCAATAATCAGCAAGGCATCGGGCCACTGAGCCAATAATTGCCTATGGGCGGTGAGCATGGCGTCAAATTCTCCAGGATGCACACTGCCTGCGACCCAAATCGGCGAGGTTTTACGCCCCCAAGTCTGACGCAACAGCTTGGCATTGGCTAAACGCTCAGGCGTAATACTGAGATCAAACTTCAAGCTACCGCATACTGTCACTCTGTCCTGCGATACACCTAACTCGATAAAACGCTGCGCTTCTACTTGAGTCTGCACCGCAATAACATCGAGTCGTTGCAACATAGGTCGACTGAGTTTAGGACGCTTAGCATATTGCGCCGCCGACTTGGCCGACAGACGTGCATTGGCCAACATCAAGCGCACACCTCGCTTGGCCGCTATGGCAACCAAGTTAGGCCACAGTTCAGTTTCCATAATGATGCAAGATTTAGGTGAGACTTGGCGCAAGAAACGCCCTACACACCAAGGTAAGTCAAAGGGTAAATAACAATGTTGCACTGAGTCACCAAAGGCTTTACGCACCTGCGCAGACCCTGTTGGGCTGGTTGTGGTAACCGTAATGCTTAATTCAGGGTGTGATTGCATAATCAAACGGATCAATGGGATTGCCGCAAGCGTTTCACCCATAGACACAGAATGGACCAGTAAATCCGTCGATTTAAGTCGAGTTAATCCAAAACGCTCCCCCCAACGACCGCGGTAATCAGGGCTTTTAATAGCACGAAATGCTAAATAGACGACTAGCAAAGGGGATAATAAATATAAGATCGTGGAATAGAGAAAACGATTCATTAAAAACGTGCTTATGAGTTTTGCCTGATGAATAGCGGCAATGTTAGCATATGCACCAAATTAGGGATAATTTACCAGCAGTTCGGCGGTCGTTGGTTAGCTTTCTTTGATCAATTATGTGGCGTTCACTAGCAATTTGGATAACTTATGAAAACCCGCGACAAAATAATCTATGCCAGTCTTGAACTGTTCAACGAGCATGGCGAAAGAAACATCACCACCAATCACATTGCCGCTCACTTAAATATGAGTCCCGGGAATCTTTATTACCATTTTCGCAATAAAGAAGACATTATCCGCTGTATTTTCAGTCTATATGAGAATCATCTCGAATCGGGTTTCCAACCCTATGAAGATAAGCAAGTGGATGTAGAACTGTTAATCGGCTACTTCGATGCTATGTTCTATACCTTGTGGCAATTCCGCTTTATGTACGCCAATCTTGCGGATATTCTCGCCCGCGATGAAGAACTAAAAAAACGCTATTTGCACGCACAGCAGCAAGTCTTAACGCGTTCAAGCCATGTGCTGCATAAACTCACACAAGATGGATTTCTGTGTGTCGATGCTGACAAAATCACGCCACTGGCGGATACCATTAAGATGATCGTCAGCTTTTGGATTGGTTATCAACTCACACAATCCAGCACGTCCACCATTACTAAAGCGACACTTTATGAAGGCGTTTTAAGGGTGCTGATGATTTTCAAAGCCTATGCAACCCCGACTTCCGTTGCGACTTTTACTCGCCTAGAGCAACATTACCACGCGCTAGCGAGTCAAGAATCCCTATAACATCATCCCAAACGCCTATATTGGGAACTCGCATTCGGAACTAAACTCAAAGCAATTATAGTACTGAGTGCGAACCCGTTTTCGCTCTACAACGCTTAAAAGAATACTCAGTCAAACAGTGGCAAACTTATGTTGCACATTAGTTTTTATAATGTAAAAACCACTTTAGCCCTAAACTAGTTTATCTTGCGAACCTGCATGAAAAAAAGGCTGTAGGCCGATTAGGTTTAGAGTTAGAATGCCGCCACTCCCAAAATCAGAATAAAGTTAACTAAGGAGATATCAGGTGGCCTCTACCTCATTCTACGCACAGATTAATCAACAGCTTGCAGACATCAAAGCCGAAGGCTTATATAAAAGCGAGCGTGTTATTGCCTCACCACAACAGACTGCCATTCAAGTTAATCACCAAGAAGTTGTTAACTTTTGCGCGAATAATTACCTAGGCCTAGCGAATCACCCAGAGCTAATCAAAGCCGCCCAACAGGGCTTAGACAGCCACGGCTTTGGTATGGCGTCGGTACGCTTTATTTGCGGCACCCAAGACATACATAAAAAGCTAGAAGCTAGCCTAAGCGAATTCCTCGGCACTGAAGACACCATTCTTTACTCTTCATGTTTTGATGCAAACGCAGGTCTGTTCGAGACCTTGTTAGATGCAGAAGACGCCATCATTTCCGATGCGTTAAACCATGCTTCTATCATCGACGGTGTGCGTTTATGTAAAGCGAAGCGTTTCCGCTATGCCAACAACGACATGGCCGATTTAGAAACTCAGTTGATCGCCGCGAAAGAAACAGGCGCCCGTAACATCTTGATCGCCACCGATGGCGTATTCTCGATGGACGGCGTGATTGCTAACCTGCAAGGCGTATGTGATTTAGCCGATAAATACGGCGCACTGGTGATGGTCGATGACTCTCACGCTGTGGGCTTTATCGGCGCAAACGGCCGTGGCACGCACGAATATTGCAATGTGATGGACAGAGTCGACATCATCACTGGCACCTTAGGCAAAGCCTTAGGCGGCGCATCGGGTGGTTTCACTTCGGGTAAAAAAGAAGTCATCGACTGGTTACGTCAGCGTTCACGTCCTTACCTGTTCTCTAACTCATTAGCGCCATCAATCGTGACTGCATCTATCCATGTGTTAGAAATGCTCAAATCAGGCCAAGCCCTGCGCGAAGCCGTATGGGAAAACAGCCGTTATTTCCGTGAGCAAATGTCAGCAGCAGGCTTTACTTTGGGCGGCGCCGACCACGCGATTATCCCTGTAATGATTGGTGATGCGAAACTGGCGGGCGACTTTGCTAACCGCTTATTAGCAGAACATATTTATGTTATTGGCTTCTCGTTCCCAGTAGTTCCTAAGGGACAAGCCCGTATCCGTACGCAAATGTCAGCGGCACATACCCGTGAGCAACTCGACAAAGCGATCGCCGCCTTTACCCGTATTGCCAAAGAAATGGGCATTATTTAACCCCTATTTAGGACTTGAGACAATGAAAGCACTAAGCAAGTTAAAAGCCGAAAAAGGTATTTGGTTAGTCGATGCGCCTAAGCCAGTGATGGGCCACAACGATCTGCTGATCAAAATTAAAAAAACTGCGATTTGTGGCACCGACATGCACATCTACAACTGGGACGAATGGTCACAAAAAACCATTCCAGTCCCCATGGTTGTTGGTCATGAATATGTAGGCGAAGTGGTTGATATCGGTCAAGAAGTTCGTGGTTTTAAGATTGGAGACCGCGTTTCTGGTGAAGGCCATATCACCTGCGGCCACTGCCGTAACTGCCGCGCTGGCCGCACCCATTTATGCCGCAACACCTCTGGTGTCGGTGTAAACCGTGAAGGTTCATTCGCGGAATACTTAGTGATCCCTGCCTTTAACGCCTTTAAAATCCCTGATGACATCAGCGATGATTTAGCATCAATTTTCGACCCATTCGGTAACGCCGTTCACACAGCGTTGTCCTTCGATTTAGTCGGCGAAGACGTGTTGATCACAGGCGCAGGCCCAATCGGCATTATGGCTGCGGCCGTATGTCGTCACGTAGGTGCGCGCCATGTGGTGATCACCGACGTCAACGAATACCGCTTAGAGCTGGCCCGTAAAATGGGTGCCACTCGCGCAGTCAACGTGTCTAAAGAAAGCCTGAAAGACGTGATGAAGGAACTGGGCATGACCGAAGGTTTCGACGTCGGTTTAGAAATGTCTGGCGTACCATCAGCCTTCCACGCCATGTTAGATACCATGAACCACGGCGGCAAAGTCGCTATGCTGGGTATTCCTGGTGGCGAAATGGCGATTGATTGGAGCAAAGTGATCTTCAAAGGTTTGGTCATTAAAGGCATCTACGGCCGCGAAATGTTCGAAACTTGGTACAAGATGGCGAGCCTTATCCAATCTGGCTTAGATATTTCGCCTATCATCACTCACCACTTCAAGATTGATGATTTCCAACAAGGTTTCGACGCTATGGGCTCGGGCCAATCAGGTAAAGTAATCCTCAGCTGGGATTAATCCTGCAGAGCATTACTTATACCCAAACGACCTGAAGATGCAGGATTCGTATCTTCAGATAGCTTGGGTATAGATGGGGCTGTACACTCGCAGCCCCTTGTTGCACACTTATCCCATCTTGATTTCCATCCCTTAGCTTTGTCAGGTTTTATTATGTCTTCCTTTAAACACTTAAGCGTTAATCAATTGCTGCAAATGACCGAAGCACAGCCAGTGCAAATCGTCGATATCCGCGATGGCAATAGCTTCACCAACGGCCATATTGCAGGTGCAACTAACCTGAATAACGAAAACCTAGCGCAATTTATTAGCCAAGCCGATATGGATAGCCCACTGGTGGTGGTTTGTTATCACGGCATGAGCAGCCAAAATGCGGCGCAATATTTATGCGAACAAGGTTTTGATGACGTTTACAGCCTAGACGGCGGCTATAGCGCTTGGCATGAGGCGAATGCATGATAGAAATTGGCAGACTCCCCAACAGCAGAGCCGCGCAGGCATTTGTCGATTACCTCAAAGGTGAACACATTGACTGCCAAATTGAGCCGCTGGAGCAAGGTGTCGCCATTCTCGTCATCCATGACAAAGATGTGGAGCAAGCGCGCACAGAGTTTGCCCATTTCATGGCTCATCCCTACGACAGTAAATATCTGCAAGCCTCGTGGGAACACGGCGATACCCAAACTAAGATAGATTACGGTGCGCCTTCGCTACAGTTGTTTACCCAATTCATTACCGGCGCAGGCCCAGTCACGTTGATCGTTTTTGCGGTTTGCGTACTCATTTTTGCGGCGATGAACTTAGGGTTCGCCAACCAAACCTACGCAGCACTGTCCTATTTTGGCGCGGTACCAAATTCAGAGTTCAGCCAGTTCTGGCGTGTTTTTACCCCAAGCCTGCTGCATTTTTCAGCCATGCACGTCATCTTTAACTTGCTATGGTGGTGGTATTTAGGCGGTAAAATCGAAACCCGTATCGGCACAGCGCCATTGCTAATCTTGCTGTTTGTGGCGGGCACACTGCCAAACGTCATCCAATATTATGTCGGTGGACCTAACTTCGGCGGGCTATCTGGCGTTGTGTATGCCGTGGTGGGCTACACTTGGATCATGGGGATACGTAAACCTGTGGCAGGTATAGGCTTACCGCCATCATATATGGCCTTTATGATGATTTGGTTGGCATTGGGATTCACGGATATTCTAGGGGTTGCCGTTGCGAACGGTGCCCACATTGGTGGCTTACTCATAGGGTTAGCCCAAGGTTTATTCGATAGCCGCAAGTCCTCAAGCTCAATCTAATCCCGTTATACCAAGATAAATCCAGAAGAACGCATGGGGATTTATCTTGGTTCAATGACGCGCTCTTACACTTCTACAAACCTAACGCGCGTCAGTCATCTCCAGTACCTTAGCAACCAGCTTGTCGATGCCTGAATGCGCTTCAGCAATACTTCCAGCCAACATATAAGCGGGAGTGCTGATTATTCGATTCGCTTCATCTACGACGATCTCATGCACAGTCGCGACTTGATGCTCTCCACCCATCAAATTGAACGCCGCAACAGTATCGCTATCATTACCAATAGTGCCTTTTACGCCATGGGGATATAAACGCGGGATCATCATAGGTGCGATACAGATAAAGCCAACGGGCTTTTTCGCCAGAATGAACTCATTGATAAAATCAGTCACCAGCGGATCGACTTCACACTCGCTGCCGTTCGTCGCAAAATTACACAGATTTTTCGCCGCCCCAAAACCACCGGGAATGATCAAGGCATCAAATTCGGCGATAGCTAATTCTGTGGTCGATTTGACTTCGCCACGGGCAATGCGCGCCGACTCCACCAGAACATTACGACTTGCTGTCGCATCGACCTCACCAGTGAGATGATCTACCACATGCATCTGTTTGATATCAGGTGCAAAACATTGGTAATGAACCCCAGCTTTAGATAAACATAAAAGCGTTAAAACCGATTCATGGATCTCTGTTCCATCGAAAACACCGCACCCACTCAGTAACACTGCGACTTTTTTCATTAAAAATATCCTTCTTATGTCATTAAGTTTTAACAAACCATAAACAAACTGGTTGATCTGATTAAAAATCGTGCTAACTTAATTCGTCGAATCTGACGAGTGCCGAAAATTAAGCCAATCCTTAGATGTATTTTACGGAGTCAATAAAAAATCCACAAATTGGGAAGATTTTTTAAGAAACAGTATTAAACTCACACAAATCTTTTATAAATATAAAAAACAACAACTTAAAAATATCGCACTAAGCCGTAATCATCGCCATTATTCTCAGTTGACTTTTTCACTCACAGACTTATCCACAGGCTGGGAGTCATTTTGCCGTGGCTGAAATAGCGCTTATGTGGCATGCTTAGCGCTATCTACGTCATCGATAAACGAAAAATACTTATGCCAACCGTCGCTAAAAACCCACTTGTGCTTGTGGATGGATCTTCTTATTTATATCGCGCTTATTATGCGCCTCCTCACCTGACAAACTCAAAGGGCGAAGCAACCGGTGCCGTTTATGGCGTAGTGAATATGTTACGCAGCTTGCTGACTCGCTATCAGCCAAGCCATATCGCTGTCGTGTTCGATGCCAAGGGAAAAACCTTCCGCAACGACATGTACAGCGAGTACAAAGCACAGCGCCCACCGATGCCTGATGACCTACGTTCGCAAATCGAACCCTTGCATCGCATTATTCGCGCACTGGGTTTACCACTGATTTCAATTTCCGGCGTCGAAGCCGATGACGTGATCGGTACTATTGCCCGCCAAGCCAGTTTAGAAAACCGTGCAGTGCTTATCAGCACTGGCGATAAAGACATGGCGCAGTTAGTCGATGAGAACGTCACGCTCATCAACACCATGACAGACACCATAATGGGCCCAGAAGAAGTCGCGATTAAATTTGGTGTTGGTCCAGACCGTATCATAGATTTGCTCGCGCTGATGGGCGACAAGGCCGATAACATTCCCGGCTTACCCGGCGTAGGTGAAAAAACAGCGCTCGCTATGCTCACAGGAGCCGGCAGCGTGAGTAACTTATTAGCGGAACCCGAAAAAGTCGCCGAGCTCGGCTTTAGGGGTTCTAAAACCATGGCGGCGAAGATCATTGAAAATGCCGACATGCTCAAGCTTTCTTACGAACTCGCCACCATCAAAACCGATGTCGAACTTGAGCAAGACTGGCACGAACTCACCATCAAGCCTGCGGACAAAGATGAACTGATCAAATGCTACGGCGAGATGGAGTTTAAGCGTTGGTTAGCCGAAGTCTTAGATAATAAAATCACTGCAAATATCTCAATTGATGCGGCATCCGAGACACAGGAAGACTCGACTCCAGCCGAAGCGATAGAAACACAGTACGACTGCATTCTCACGGAAGCCGAATTAGACGCTTGGATTGCTAAGCTTAAACAAGCCGACTTGATGGCGGTAGATACAGAGACCACCAGCTTAGATTACATGGTGGCAGAATTAGTCGGGATCTCCTTCGCCGTTGAGGCAGGAAAAGCGGCTTATCTGCCTTTGACCCATGATTACGTTGGTGCACCGACTCAAATCGATAAAACCGTCGCGCTAGAAAAACTGCGTCCACTGCTTGAAGATCCAAAACTGAAGAAAGTCGGTCAAAATCTTAAGTACGACATAAGTATCTTAGCCAATGCGGGGATCAAACTGCAGGGCGTCGCTTTCGATACTATGCTCGAATCCTATGTCTTCAACTCAGTGGCTTCGCGCCATGATATGGATGGCTTAGCGCTCAAGTACTTAGGCCATAAGAATATCAGCTTTGAAGAAATCGCCGGTAAAGGTGCAAAACAGCTGACCTTCAACCAAATTCCACTAGAAACAGCTGCGCCTTATGCGGCCGAAGATGCCGACATCACCCTACGTTTACACCAACATTTGTGGCCAAGACTCGAGAAAGAAGCCGAACTTGCCGCTATGTTTACCGAAGTCGAATTGCCGCTGATCCAAGTATTGTCGGATATTGAACGCCAAGGGGTATTAATCGACAGCATGTTACTCGGCCAACAAAGCGATGAGCTGGCGCGTAAAATCGATACCTTAGAAGAAAAAGCCTACGACATTGCCGGTGAGAAATTTAACCTTGGCTCGCCTAAGCAACTGCAAGTATTGTTTTTTGAAAAGCTAGGTTATCCGATCACCAAAAAGACCCCCAAGGGCGCACCATCGACCGCGGAAGAAGTCTTGGTCGAATTGGCGTTAGATTTCCCTCTGCCAAAGGTGATCCTCGAACATCGCAGCCTATCTAAATTAAAGAGCACTTACACAGATAAACTGCCACTAATGGTCAACGCTAAAACGGGTCGTGTGCACACTAGCTATCATCAAGCCAATGCGGCAACAGGACGCTTATCATCGAGCGAGCCTAACCTGCAGAATATTCCTATCCGCACCGAAGAAGGTCGCCGTATTCGCCAAGCCTTTATCGCACCAGATGGTCGTAAAATTTTGGCAGCCGACTACTCGCAAATCGAACTACGGATCATGGCGCATTTATCCCAAGATGCCGGCTTACTCAAAGCCTTCGCCGAGGGCAAAGACATTCACAGAGCTACAGCTGCCGAAGTGTTTGGTACTGACTTTGATGAAGTAACCACAGAACAGCGTCGCCGCGCCAAAGCGGTTAACTTCGGCTTAATTTACGGCATGTCAGCCTTTGGTTTAGCGCGCCAGCTCGATATCCCGCGCCATGAAGCACAAACCTATATCGACACCTACTTTGCCCGTTATCCAGGCGTATTACGTTATATGGAAGAAACGCGTGCGGGGGCAGCCGACCTAGGTTACGTATCGACTCTGTTTGGTCGTCGCCTCTACTTGCCCGAAATTCGTGATCGTAATGCGATGCGCCGCCAAGGTGCTGAACGTGCTGCGATTAATGCACCAATGCAAGGCACGGCTGCCGACATCATCAAAAAGGCCATGATCAATATTGCCCAGTGGATCAAGACAGAAACCCAAGGCGAAATCACTATGATCATGCAGGTTCACGATGAATTGGTGTTTGAAGTCGATGCAGATAAAGCAGAAGCGCTTAAAAAGACAATCTGCACCTTGATGGCACAAGCGGCTAATCTCGATGTAGAACTGCTTGCCGAAGCGGGTATTGGTGATAACTGGGATGAAGCTCACTAATCTTTATAATATCCAGAACAGCACTATCAATATGATTTAACTGCAAATAAAGCTAACCTGAATTCAATATTTTGAACTCAGGTTAGCTCTCTCCCGTCTTAATCATCTCTAAGCACATCAATACTGAGTCCCTTTCATCACTGTGCGAAAATTATCTTTTCACAATACAAATCAGACCATTAAGTTAAGAAAAACTGCATCGGCAGCACAATACCTAACTCGCAACCAAACAATCTCTACTCCGCACGCTTTAGAGCGTTAAGTTCGGCGCAACTTAACTGGCGACATAATGTATGACTCACAGCCAAACAATCTGTATTCCGAACACGCGAGTTCGTTAAGCGCAGCGCAACTTAACAGGTGACACAAACCAGGACTCGCAACCAAACATTCCTTACCCCACAAACACTAGTGCATTAAGTACGATGCAACTTCATCGGCAGCAATATGCATAACTCACTACCACACAATCTTTACCTGATACATTTAGCAGTAGAGCTCATCGATACACTACTGCCGCAGCAGATGGAGACTCAAGGGTGTGATTACACGAATCGAAACGGCGTTAAAGCCAGCTATATATGCTCAAAAGTAGTCATAACGGTTGTTCTCTCACGCGTACACTAAAACATTAAGCCAGATTTAGAGTAAAAACATTAAATCTCAAATATTGATCTCTTTTGTATATAAATTTCGGATTACCCCGCTAAATCAGCCGATTAAGCATTTTTAATGAAATTTTAAGATCAATTTAAGATGCTTTTTCACTCACAACCTGAGATCAAGCGCACATAATTACCTCTTTTTTGAAAAAACTGTTTTCCATTTAAAGATAAATGGAGTAATATTCTCTGCGTAGGGTACAGAGGTTAAGATGTTCTATCTTTCAGACCTTTATTTCACTTATAGTGATGAGCCAAATTCTGGCGCCTCAGCAACTTGTTTGCTGAGGCTTTTTTTGCTCTTTTTTCAGACTTTAGGTAAATTTTAGAGTATTTACTTTAATAAAAAGTAAATTGGCTGTATGCTAGTTTCATTGAGAACCATTGAAGCTAATTTGGTGGTGCTTGAGTCTTGTTGAATTTAGCTTCTCCCCAAAAGAGCTAATATTTTTGGCCGATGACACTGTCATCGGCTATTTTTTTGCCTGAAATTGACGAAAAGTTAATAGGGATAAAAGCTTAACAAGAGGGAAAGATAAGGAAAAATTACAGGAAAAACAGAGGGGCGGCATACACAGTCAAACTCGACCATGTATGCCAAAACAGGCAATATTATTCAGCGTTGTTCGCCGCATCTAACTCATCGGTCAACCATTGCGGATGACACCATTCATTTAGAATAGCTAGCACTTTAGGCTTACCGGTTCCTTTGAGCGATGAGAAAGGCTCAACTTGTACCCAGTCACCAAACTCACTCAACGCCAGACGCACTTCATTTACGGTTTTCATCTTAGCGCTTTGAGCTAATTTGTCTGACTTGGTCAGCAAAGCTAACACAGGGATTTCACTGGCAACCGCCCACTCGATCATCTGCATATCGAGATCTTTTAGTGGATGACGTATATCCATCAAGACAACCACGCCACTTAAACAAGCGCGTTTTTGCAAATATTCACCTAATGCCTGCTGCCATTTATTTTTCAACGCAAGCGGGACTTGTGCAAAACCATAGCCAGGTAAGTCAACTAAACGACGCTGAGCATCTAACTCAAATACGTTAATTAATTGAGTTCGGCCAGGGGTTTTACTGGTTCTTGCTAAACTTTTTTGCTCAGTTAATGCATTGAGTGCACTAGACTTTCCAGCATTAGAGCGGCCAGCAAATGCAATCTCAACTCCAACATCGCCGGGCAGATATTGATCCAAATGTGCAATGTCAGGTGCACTGATTAAAAACTTCGCCCTACGAAAATCTATACGAGATTCAGTCACTATTTACTCCGAAATTTTTCTACGCAATACCATAATTTATGAAGAATTACTTACTTTTCCACGTTTTCGTGTAAAATATTACTCCGATCACATTAATCATATTTTACCACGCTTGCGGGTCACCCTAGTAAGCTCAGGATAATAATCTTAACCAGAAGTTGGAACGCCATGAAAAAGCTAGCTCTTGCGCTGTCTGTTGTAATTGCCGCCATATCTTCACCTGCGATTGCTGAAGGTAATGCTGAAGCGGGAAAAACGAAAATCATTGTCTGTTCAGCCTGCCATGGTATGGACGGTAACAGTATGATCGATATGTACCCTAAACTTGCGGGCCAACACGCCACTTACCTCCAAAAGCAACTACATGATTTCCGTAGTGCAGCGCAAACTGGCGGTAAAGACGGTCGTATGGATCCTATCATGAGTGGCATGGCAATGCCTCTAAGCGATCAGGATATTCTCGACATTACTGCATATTTTTCTAGCCAAGCAATCCAAGTGGCTGAAGCGAAAGATGTCCCTGAGCTAGGCGCTAAACTTTACAAAGGTGGCGATGTTTCACGTGGTATTACCGCTTGTATGGCATGTCATGGCCCAGATGGTAAAGGCGCTGAACTTGCAGGCTTCCCAACATTGGCAGGCCAACACGCCAACTACATCAAGATCCAACTGACAAAATTCCGTGAAGCGGGTCGTCATAATGACCTGAACGGCATGATGCAAGATGTGGCTAAAAAGCTAAGCGATAGCGATATCGACGCACTATCTAAGTATCTTTCTAGCCTGAAGTAATCTTAGTCAGTTAAGAAAGGGGTGTATTATCACCCTTTTTTTACACCACCAAGTTGACGTGAACGTAAACTGCACAAGATTCATGCTTGACATAGATCACAGATTTGGGTTTAATAAGCCCCGTACCGAGATAAACCCATCTGTTTGTACAAAAAGATTAATAATAACTTACAGGTTTCGGTATAATTAACATTCAAGATATAAGAATAAAGACACTCAATAACAATAATATACTTAAGACCACTCTCTAATAATAACAAGAGTCGTGATTTCCACTTGAAATCCAGGTCAGCACAATTTTGTAAGGGATGGCCGATAACGCCAATTTGCTTCTAGCAAAACGCCTTACACTCAGGGTAACTTGCCCCATCAGGACACAGTTTACATGATGTAAACTGTAGCAAAGGAAGCGATAAGCTTAGGATGCACTGGCTGGATGCTTTTTATCACTGGAAGGTACTTAAGTAACACGGATGGTTAACTAAACGTCAAAGATGACGATGCTATACAATGATGTGTCGCGAGACCATCTACGGAAACTGTGGTCAGGATGGCGACAGAAAAAAATAAAGTGTCTGGAAGACCGTTAACAAAAATAATGCAGGGAAAGCAGTAAAAAAAAGAAGGATACCGACCGGGAAAGTCGCATAGCAAGTATGGATACTTGGAATCAGGATAAGGTGCTAAAGCACCCTTTGTAAGGCGGCAGTTTAACTGCCGCCTTTTTTCTTTGGTGTAAATACACCACCAGTGTCTAAAATGTGCACTCGACCAATATAATTGGTACAATCAAAGCCTTAATAACCACTTCAGCAGACTCAATGCCCAGATGCCCTCTTTGTCATAACAGTCAGACACAACTCCTTCATCAAGATAAAAAACGGAGTTTTTATGTTTGCAAGACATGTGAGTTAACCTTTGCGGATGCCAATAGCCATTTACCACCCGCGGCAGAGAAACAAAGATACGGTCGTTCACGCATAGCGTTGAAGCAAAAGCAGCTATCGCAATTTATTTTGCCGCTGTTAGCGCAATTAGAGCAGCAGCAAGCTGGTAGTTTATTAGGATTGAATTTTGGACGCATACTCAATGATGAGAGTCTGGCGACCATAGAAAATGCGGGCCACAAGTTAAACCAATACGATCCCTTTTTTGCCCCGAATCATGATGTGTTAAAGCAAGAATATGATTTTATCTGCTGTTATCGCGTTTTTGAGCATTTTCAATACCCAATAAAAGAGTGGGCCTTACTCTCTCGACTACTGCATCCTGGTGGTTGGTTAGCGATAAGCACACCGTTACTGACTGAATTAGATGGTTTTGCTAAGTGGCATTACAAGAACAACCTCACCCATGTGAGCTTTTACCAGCGACAAACCTTCGAGTACCTAGCAAACAATAGCGATTTTGAACTATTATTTGCCGCAAAGGACCTCGTTTTGATGCAAAAAACATCATAATCTGGTATAACACTCGGCCTAATTTCGCACCTTGTAGACAAGCTCACCCTTAGTCTGCGGGGCCATACGTTGTAAACAATTGAGAAGACCATGTCTCGTAGCAAGAAAACACGCAAGGGCGGCGAGAACAGCCCTAAGTTACAGCCAAGAGTGAAGAAGCAAGATCGCGCTGTAGCGACTGGCAAACGTAAAGATTCTGGTAATAAATCAGGCAGTCGTCATAACGAAAGCTTAATTTTAGCGCAAGCGCCGCAACAGCAGGCCGCTAAGAAAAAAGACCCGCGTCATGGCAGCAAGAAGCCTATTGCTTTAGCGATTCCAGCGGCAGTGGTTACAGATAAAGCCGCTCAGCCAAAAGTGAAACAAGCTAAGCTGACTGACGAACAAAAACTGCTGAAATTGGAAGAAGATCCAAGACTAAATCAGCTGTTAGATATGCTGGAAGAAGGCCGTGATCTCAACGATGTGGATCAAAAATGGTTAGATCAACAGCTGAATAAGATTGAAGCTCTGATGGTTAAACTCGGCATTAGCGACGATATGGATGATGACGCACCTTCATCACCAGCTAAGTCTTTGTCTGACGATGAGTTGTTCGATAAGTTCGAATCAGGCGCTGACTTACTGAAAGATTATCAAGACAAGTTCTAAACCTCTCAGTGCTAAGGCATAGGGAACTCAGTTTTTTAGCTGTGCTCCTTATGCCATTCATATAAGGAGTCTCTGTGTCTACGGCTATCATTATTCTCGGTTTTATCATCATAGTAGCGCTTAGTAGCTACGCCACCTTCTTAATCCTAAAACTCAAGCAGCAAAAAAAGCGTCAGCAGGCCGAACAAGCCGAGCGTGAAGTCACGGCGAATGCAAAACGCACCCAAGTTTTAGATGATATCCGCTATATCGCCACTGCCATGATTGAAGACCGCTGTGAGATATCTGAAGGCGTGGTCAGAATTGGCCGATTATTTGAAATCCTGTCATTGAGTGAGCGCGTGGCTCCCGATTACCCTTCATTATTCAAACACTTTGAGCTAATTAAAGATCATCCCATCATGGATGCTCGCCAAGCCTTGCCTAAGCAAGAAAGGATGAAGTTAGATTTGATCAGAATGAAGTCCGAAGCGGCATTAGAGCAAGGCATCAGTGATGATGCGAAAAAACTGGCGGATTACCAAGCCAAAGCGATGCATTAAACTCGCTCATTGTTATACCTCAAGACCACTTATGTTGTGGTTTTGAGGTCATCTCGATAAAACCCACTCCAATCTTACTCTGCTTTCTCCCGTGAGCCTGCGCACAAAACCACCATATATCGACAGACAAGCGTACTTTTTTGATAGATATTGCGTAACTTCTAAAAAGACAGACGTCATTTTTACAACCTAGATCAAGGTTATTTACTTAAGAACCTTGCATACTTCGCTTGTTGCTAATTTACCCACGGAGGACACGCCTTGAAGCAGCCCACTCAGATTAGCTGGGATCAGTCGATGATCGAAAAGTATAACTACAGCGGTCCCCGTTATACCTCTTACCCAACGGCATTGGAGTTCGATGACACATTCACCGAACAAAACCTGCTGACGGCCATTGAAAATAGCAAAAGCGATAAACTGTCGCTGTATATTCATATCCCGTTCTGCGCCAAGCTTTGTTATTACTGCGGCTGTAATAAAGTCATCACCCGCCACCAACACAAAGCCGATCAGTACATTGAATATTTAAGCCAAGAAATTATCAAACGTGCGCCCCTGTTTAAACATTACAGTGTGACCCAAATGCATTGGGGCGGCGGTACACCTACGTTCTTAAATCCTGAGCAGATTCTTAAACTTACGTCATTGATTAAAGCTAACTTTAACTTTGCGGAAGAAGGCGAGTACTCGATTGAAGTCGATCCTCGCGAGATAGAACTGTCAATGCTCGACACATTGAAAGAAGCGGGCTTCAACCGGATCTCCATTGGCGTACAAGATTTCAATAAAGAAGTGCAAATTGCCGTTAATCGCGAACAAGACGAGCAATTTATCTTCGACTTGATGGCCAAAGCGAAAGCCATGGGTTTTGTGTCAACCAACATAGATTTAATCTATGGTTTGCCACACCAAACGCCAGACACCTTTGCCGTCACTATGCAGCGCGTTTTAGATTTATCACCTGACCGCCTGTCGGTATTTAACTATGCTCACTTACCTGCGCGCTTTGCTGCACAACGTAAGATCAAAGACGAGCATTTACCTTCGCCAAAACAAAAACTCGAAATGCTGCACCAAACTATCGAGACCTTAACTGGCGCTGGCTACCAATATATCGGTATGGACCACTTTGCTAAACCCGATGACGAGTTAGCCAAGTTACAGCGCGAAGGCAGACTGCACCGCAACTTCCAAGGTTATACCACCCAAGAAGAATGTGATTTGTTAGGTCTTGGCGTGTCATCCATCAGCCAGATTGGCGACTGCTATGCGCAAAACCAGAAAGATATCCGCCCTTACTATGAAGCCATAGATAAGGAAGGCCATGCTTTGTGGAAAGGTTGTAGCCTGAACCGTGACGATGAAATCCGCCGCGTAGTGATTAAACAGCTGATTTGCCATTTCGAACTGGATATGGCGAAAATTGATGAAAAATTGGGGATTAACTTCGAAACCTATTTCGCGGAAGATCTTAAGTTAATGCAGACATTTATCGATGACAAGCTAGTTGAAATCGTCAACAGACAGATCACTATCAGCCCAACTGGCCGTTTATTGATCCGCAATATCTGTATGTGTTTCGACCTTTACTATCGTCAAAAAGCACGTCAGCAACAGTTCTCGCGCGTGATCTAAAGCGCCTATCGCTGCACTCGCGAACGCTCATAAAAAATCCGACTCTAGAGTCGGATTTTTTATTTATAGCTATTTTTATTAATGACTTAAAGCCTTTTTATGCCTTAGCGGCATACAGTGCTTTGCGCTCACTGTCGGATAAAAACGCCATTTCAACGCCGTTGCGTTGCACCTGCGCTAACTCAGCATCGGTTAATTTAAGTTCGGATTTGGCGATACGATACTCATGATTAATATCGATAGCGCTCACACCGGGATCATCGGTATTTAAGTTGATCAATACGCCTGCATCCATAAAGGTTCTAAAAGGATGCTCAGCGTAAGAAGCGACTGTAGAAGTATGCAAGTTACTGGTTGGGCAAGATTCGATACCAATACGGTGCTTAGCAAGATATTCCATCAGCTTAGGATCGTGAATCGCGTTCACCCCGTGACCAATTCGCGTCGCGCCAAGTTCTTGAATCGCTTGCCACATACTTTGTGAACCCGCGGCTTCACCGGCGTGAGCCGTAATCGCAAGATCTGCATCACGAACACGTTTAAAGTGATCGTTAAATAACTCGCCAGGGAAGCCCATTTCATCGCCAGCTAAGTCCATAGCCACGAGATGTTGTTTATGGGCGAGTAAGCCTTCAAGTTCTTGAGTACAAGCGGCTTGACCGAATGAACGTGACAAAATACCAATCAAATTGATCTTCACGTTATAGTCTTTTAAGCCCGCTTTAACGCCATCGACTACCGCTTCAACTACGCCTTCAATCGGTAACTTATGGTTCATCGCCATATAGTAAGGACTAAAACGTAACTCAGCGTAATCTAAGCCAGACAACGCCGCATCGGCAACGTTTTCATAGGCAACGCGTTTAACCGCATCCAAGTCAGCGAGTACGCCAACCATCCAATCGAGCTTCTTTAAGAAGGCGACTAAGCTAGTTTCTTTCCCCTGAATTTGCACAAAAGGTGCGAGAGTCTCTAAAGAATCGGCAGGTAGCGCAATGCCGTGTTGGTGTCCTAGTTCCCAAATGGTGTTTACTCGCACATTACCGTCTAGGTGACGATGCAGATCCACCAATGGAATGGATGTATCAATCATATTTAACCCCTATTTGAACTACCCAGCCAATGCTTTTGTTATTTGGTCGCGGGCGGACACTAAGTTTAACACGCATTTTCAGGGGCATTTATGCGCCAAACGCATTTAAATTCACATTCAGTCACAATTCTGCTTAATATCCATACAAGGAACTGCCGTATTCATCAGGCATAATGACTTCAATAACAACGAAAATATCAGAGATCTACTATGCATAAACTCTTAACCCCCAGTTTATTGATATGCGCATTAAGCGCCTGCAGTGCCACTCAAACCACAGAAAATAGCCAAACCGCAGCGCCGCAGGCAATATCGACAGCACAATCGCAAGTTGAGCCCATAGCTCCCGCGCTGCAGGCGATTATCGACCAAAGCTGGCAATTACAGCTCAGCGCGAGTCCTGAAATGGCTTACAGCATGGGTGATGCCAGTGCCGCAGGAAAGTTATCGGATCTCTCGCCAGCTGCCCTCGCTAAGCTCAATCAAGGCCAAATCGCAGTATTAGCGCAGCTCAAAGCACTCGACCGCAGCAGTTTGAATAAAGAAGATAAGATTAACGCTCAAATACTGGAAGATCAGATCCAAAACGATGTCGACCTGTATCGCTTTAAAGATTATTACTTGCCCATTACCGCGGAAAGCGGCTTCCACGCTTATATCACCTCAATCGCACAGGGAAGATTCAACACCCTTGAGGATTACCGCAACTATATTGCCAAACTCAATGCACTCCCGACCTATTTCGCCCAGCAAACTCACTGGCTAAAGCAAGGATTAGCCGAGGGAATAACGCCGCCTAAAGTGACACTCAATGGCTTTGAAGACAGTATCAGTGCTTATATCGTCCCTGTGGAAAAGAGCGGTTATTTCAAACCTTTTACGCAATACCCCAGCTATTTCACTGAAGCACAAAAAACTCAGCTGATCCAAGAAGGTCGCGCCTTAGTCGAGCAAAAAGTCCTACCGCTATATCAAAACTTCTATGATTTTATGACCAAAGAGTACATTCCCAATGCACGGGAAAATATCGCGGCCAGCAGCTTACCTAACGGTGCTGAGTTTTATGAGAATCGAGTACGTTACTATACGACCTTGAATATGACGTCGGCAGAAGTGCATGAACTGGGCTTAAAAGAAGTTAAGCGTATCCGCCAAGAGATGGAGCAAATCATCAAGTCCGTTGGCTTTAAAGGCAGCTTTGCCGACTTTTTACATTTCCTGCGGACCGATCCCCAGTTCTACACCACCAGTGCCAATCAGTTACTCAAAGAAGCGGCATTTATTGCCAAAAAAGCCGATGCCATGCTGCCTAAGTACTTCGGCAAACTTCCCCGTAAACCCTATGGTATAGCGCCAGTGCCCGCCGAAATTGCGCCGAAATACACCACAGGACGATATTCAGGATCGAACAGCGATGACGAACCCGGTTACTACTGGGTCAACACTTATGCATTGGATAAGCGCCCACTCTACGAGTTAGAAGCCTTAACTTTGCACGAAGCCGTACCCGGTCATCATCTGCAAATATCACTCAACTCTGAGCTAACGTCACTCCCTGACTTCCGTCGTTATGGCTATATCTCTGCCTTCGGTGAAGGCTGGGGTCTGTATTGCGAATACTTAGGTTTGGAGGCTGGCTTCTACCAAGATCCCTACAGTAACTTTGGCCGCTTAACCTATGAAATGTGGCGGGCGGCGCGTTTAGTCGTAGACACAGGCATGCATGCCCAAGGATGGAGTCGTCAACAAGCCATCGACTTTATGGCCAGCAATACCGCGCTATCACTGCACAATGTCACGACCGAAATTGACCGTTATATTTCGTGGCCAGGACAAGCTTTGTCCTACAAGATTGGCGAGTTAACGATCAAGCGGTTACGTGCTAAAGCAGAACAGGAACTCGGCGACAAGTTTGATATTCGCGCCTTCCACGACGCTGTGCTCGAAAATGGCTCAGTGCCTATGTCGATCCTCGAACAGCAAATCAATGATTTTATTGAAGCTAAAAAGGCGACACGCTAAGTTAACACGACCATGGGAGTCGTTATTTTCAGACTCCCATGGTTGTCTGTTACACTCTAGCAAACCATTCAAGCCAAATGATTTGCGACTGAGTATGAGCCAAGCCAAAGCGACATTTTCGACAGAACACGATTTAAATACCTCAGAACAGCAAGCCTTCTGGCAAAGCGTTGTTCAAGACACGCTGATCACAGCTGATGGCATCACGCTGGCCTATATGATGGTCAAACATCCCCAAGCGCATACCGCAATCGTTCTCAGTAATGGCCGAGTTGAATCCTATTTAAAGTACCAAGAATTGGTCTTCGACTTGTACCAACAGGGTTACTCTGTTTATGCGATCGATCACCGTGGCCAAGGATTGTCGGATCGTATGACAATTAATCCGCACATGGGTCATGTGCGAAGATTTAATGATTATATTGATGATTTTGCACTGTTTATGCAGAAGAAAGTGTTACCGCAAAACGACAAACAACTCATGCTACTTGGCCATTCAATGGGTGGCGCGATTGGCACTTTGTATCTCAAACAACATCCCGATATTTTTACCGCCGCGGTATTTTCAGCGCCCATGTATGGCATCAAATTACCTATGCCAAAAGCATTCGTGCGCTGGTTAGCCAGTAAACTCGATACCACACTCAATGGCGGTGAACCTAACTATGTGCTTGGAGGACAAAACTATAAGCCGGTTCCCTTCAAAGGAAATGAGCTAACCCATTGCCAAAGTAGATACCAAGCCTATCGAGACTTGTATGACGCGGCCCCTAAGTTACAACTCGGTTCCCCAACTAACCGTTGGTTGACAGAATCTTTAGATGCAGCAGACACTTGCGTACTGGCAACAGCGCAAATTCGCACGCCGATCCTGATACTGCAAGCGAGTGAAGATAAGATTGTTGATAATGCGGCCCAGAATCTTGCTGTGAGCACTCATTGCCAATTGAAGGTGATAGCGGGGGCTGCCCATGAGATTTTTATGGAAAAAGACGCCTATCGAAACCAAGCCTTAAATTATGCCCTCGACTTCTTTAAACGCTACGCAATAAAGGACGAGGACAAACAAGCTGGATAAAGTCCGCTTGGTTTAACGCTCGGCTGAATAAATAGCCCTGATAACCATCACAGCCAAATTCAACAAAGGCTTGGTAGTGTTGGGGTGATTCAACGCCTTTAGCCACCACGTGCAAATTAAACTGCTGCGCAGAGACAATTAACGCCTTCACTCTTTGTGGCATTGCGGCTAATGAATCAATACAACTCATATCCAATTTAACCGCAACTAATGGCTGGTTGGCTAAACAACTCAAAGCACTCGAGCCAGAACCGAAATGATCGAGGACGATACCTATCCCCGCATCGACCAACTTAGACACGCGCTCAGCCACAAACTGTGGTTGCATTAACAATGCGGCCTCATTGAGCTCAATACCCAGTTGATGAGCCACAATGCCATGCTCTTTAACTAAGGCAACCAATGCATCAACAAAATCTGCCTGACCAAATGAGAATACACTGATATTAAGGGTTAAAGTCGGCAAACTCCTGCCTTGGGCATGGGATGTCTGAATAAACTGACACACACGTTTAGCGACCCAAAGATCGAGTTCAGCAATCATTCCTCCCTGTTCGGCTAACGCTACAAACTCTGCAGGCGGGATAAACTCGCCATCGGCACGATACCAACGCGTAAGCACTTCAGCCGAGACCAATTCACTGTGCGCATTCATCACAGGTTGGAACATTAACGTCATGCTATCTTGCTGTAATGCTGTCTGTAATTCCTGCTGTAACTGTTCATCACGGCTCTGACGTAAATCCATCTCAGCATGATAGAAAGCGCATCCCGCTTGCCCAGGTCGCTTAGCACTCAAGGTTGCTAACTCAGCGCGGCGCATGACTAAAGCTGGATCTAAGGTCTCTATGCTGTCGAGTAAACAAATCCCCACATTCGCGCTAAGCTCAAAATGATGATGACCATAATGGAATGGTCGAGCAATCACTTGCCTTAACTCACTCGCAAGCGCTAAAGCACGACGCGCAGCCACTGAAGCATCTATCGCTAAGTCTTTAGCTAGCAAAACAAAATCACCGGACTCCAATCGGCCAACGGTAATATTCTCAGTGAAATAACTCGATAGACGTGCAGCCACTTGCGTGAGTAAGCGCTCTAATTCGTGGGAGTTTAGAGTCGCGACCAAGCCTAATCTATCCACCTCAACAAGCAGCAATGCTCCCCATTGACCCGAGCTATTACCTTGGGTTAAAAATTGCGACAGCCGGGCCATAAAGGCATCGGGTAACATCTTGCGACCCGTAACCGATTGATCCACAAGTTCATTAATCGCAGCATGGTTCTTGGCACTTTCTGACACATCCATATGAATGCCGATCATCCGAGTCGGACGTCCTTGAGGGTCCCAATCAACCAACATGCCGCGATCCAGCACCCACACATAATGCCCCTCTCTATGTCGCAGGCGATGGACACTTTCAAATTCCTTACTCTTACCGCTAACGTACTCCTGCAACGCATCAAGTACGATATCCCTATCATCGGGATGTAACCGCGTTTCCCAAGTCTGGAATACGCCAGCTAATTCATCCGGTGCATAACCGATCATCTCTTTCCAGCGATCAGAAAGAAAAACCTCACCCGTGCTGATATCCCAATCCCAAATACCGTTCCGCGAACCTTCCACCGCAAACAGCCAGCGCAGTTCGCTGTCATTCAACTGTTTCACAGCACGACTCAAACGTTCATGCACCTGCTGCAAACTCTCTTGCAATGATAAAACTTCTGATGAACTCCAAGGGATCGATGTCGAAAAGGAAGAAGTCCCTACCTGTTTAGCGGCCTCGCTTAATATTTGGAATGGACGGATCAACAGGAAATAGAGAATGAAGGTAAAACCAATCAATAATAATCCACCCAGCCCCCAAACCCGCATAAAACGTTGTTGTAACTTAGCGGAAGCTTCGGCAACTAAAGGCGCTAAATCGGCTTCAAGATAAATCAAATCAACCGCACCACCATACTGAGGCAAGACGGGATAATATGCTTGAATAGTTAAGCGTTCGAGATTAACGAGAATTTGTGGCAGGAAAGCCTGAACCACAGCACGATGAAAAGTAGCATCATAACCATCAATGACTTGCATGGCATTGCTATCGCGCCAAACAGTATGGTTTGCAAAACGAATACGGCTATCAGCATCAACTAAGATATAAACCATAGTGCCCATATCCAGCGCAGCTAAGGATACCTCCTGCTCAATCCGCTCCACATCCTGTAAAGCCTGCGCCGATTGAACCACATTCTGCATCCGGAACAACTGCTGCTTTATCAGTGTTGATTGTCGCTGCGCCAATTCAGCGCGCACTTGATCGCTTTCAAACAGGTACTCGCCTATGACCAACACTAAATATAGTGTCAGCATACACAGAGGGAGCAGTACCGCGAGCGAAAGCTTACGAAGCATAGGCAACAGACAGCCTTTAACAAAAATGTGAATAGTTTTGTATGCTAACGGGAAACTAACCACTAAGCAAAAGGACTTATCAAACTAAGCGAGATCTTGATGTAAATAATCAACTTAGAGTATAAAAGTCTGAAATTAGGGAAGGAAAAAACGTAAAGAACTAGCAAAATGACTAGGGCTAAAACGAATAGAACAATGTTCTGTATTAACGCCGATTTAACAAATTGCAGACGCAAAAAAGCCAGCTTATTCAGCTGGCTTCGTTACATCTCGATGAGATAATTA
>NZ_JAMTCC010000027.1:0-72129 GCF_025370265.1 Shewanella septentrionalis
ACGGTTTCTATTATGTTTAAAGAACATCTAATTTACTAAGTAGACGTTATTGCGAAGAAAGTTAATCGCTGGTTTGGTAGTGTATATTTACTTTAGAAAAAGTATCACTCTGATTAGAGAAAGTTCGCTAGACTTAAATCTCTAACCAAACCTCCGCTTGCGGAGGTTTTTTTGCTTATTTTTTTGCCTGCTTTTCAGGTTGCTTATCGGATATCGGATCAGCGCTGTCAATGCGTGAGGCGCAGCTCGTGGCGGTGTTCGTGTTGATAATGTTCGGCGCAGGAGGCGCAGCGTTGTTCAGTGGGATCTTGGCTTAAGCGTTCGGTTTCGATTTCCGCTTCGCAGTCGGAACAAAGGCCGTAGAGGCCTAAGTCGAGCTGACAAAAGGCGGCATCAAGTTTATTCAGCTGGCAAAATAGCGGGTGATCGGCCATTGGCGTTTGCGCCAATGTATCAATTAATTCTGCCAGACTCAGGCTAGCATAATGCTCCCCTATGGCTTCGAGGAACGGAGGGAGCGCGCCGAGTTCTTTCCTTAGATTAGCTTCAAGCTCTGACAATTCATGTCTGATATGGGTGGTGCTCACGTAAAATCGCCTATTTCATTTGACTCTAGGCGTCCAGTCTAATAGTTCCACTACCAACGACTATGATAAAGATCAAGTATCTGCCATATTTTAAATATTTTCGCCGTTAAAAATCGAAAAAGTACTTCATTCCTATCGCATTATGTGTGCTATGACTAAGTCCCTTTCATTGCACACATTACCGCGTTTGAGTCTCGATTTCTTACCTTTATCAGATAGATTTCCGTTTTGTGGTTGGTCACACTCTATGGTTAGTCGGCTAAGTTTCGCTGCGCAGCTTCTAATACCGCGACGATTTCTTCCGTTGTTTTAAACACGCGCAGCTCCCTAAATAAGGTATCGGCTTCGGGATATTGACGATTGAGGTAGGTAAACCACTGTTTGATCCGGGCGGGATAATAGTCACTCTTGCGACCATTAAGCTCTCTTTGGGTATAACTGAGCATCAGCCCTAAGGTTTGCGCCCAAGTATAAGGGGTTGCGCCTGTCTTGATGGTATCGGCCAAGTTGGGCAATGAAATCGCCCCGCGGCCGATCATAATACTGTCGCAGCCCGTGACGTCGATGCAACGCTTAGCATCGTCGCGGTTCCAAATTTCACCGTTGGCGATCACCGGGATTGGCAAACGTTTACGCACTTCGGTGATGTATTCCCAGTAGGCGGGTGGTTTGTAACCGTCAACTTTACTGCGCGCATGGATGGCAAGCTCAGTTGCGCCGGCTTCATACACAGCGATAGCGTTTTCCATGAACAGTGACTTATCTTCGTAGCCTAAACGTATTTTGGCGGTTACGGCATGTTCTTTCGGTACCGCTTGACGCATGGCTTTGACAATATCGTGCACGCTCTCAGGATATTGCAGTAATACGGCACCACCTTTGCTGCGGTTAACGATTTTTGCCGGACAGCCAAAGTTGGCATCGACACCGTGTGAGCCGAGTTCAATTGCCCGCAGGGCATTTTCACCCATACATTGGGGTTCTTGGCCGAGTAACTGCACTCGCACGGGCGTACCCGAAGGAGTATTCCCCTTGTTGAGTAGCTCAGGACACAGTTTGAGAAAGACTTTTTCAGGCAGCAGTTGGTCTACCACACGCACAAATTCGGTGACGAGCAAATCGTAGGGATTGATGGTCGATAGAATATCACGCATCAAAGCGTCTACTACGCCTTCCATTGGAGCCAAAATCACACGCACTGCAGTAAACCCATATCTATTTGCAAAGGGCGAGCATTCTACCTTATCGGCCTTAAGTTACAAAGTGGCTGAGTGAATGCGGATTAATAGGCGCACTCATAAATAAAATCCACGCTAAACTGATTGTCCTAGCAGGATATTTTGACCATTTCTGTGATTTAGTGATATTTTTTGCAATAGAATTGAAACGGGGCAGGTCTTTTGCAGTAAGCCAGCTACTTCTACTGTTGTTGGTCAACATTACTCAATAAACAAGAAGGAATTATTTATGAATTCAGTTAAAAAAACAGCAGTTGCAGTAGCCTTAGGTTCAGTCGTAATGAGTTCAGCTTTTGCAGTCAATGCTCAAACTAACCCGTTTGGTTTTGAAGCAATGGATGCGGGTTATCAAATTGTCGGCTCAGAAGGCAAATGTGGTGAAGCCAAATGCGGCGCGGATATGAAGAAAGCCGCCGCTGAAAAAGCCAAAGAAGGTAAATGTGGTGAAGCTAAATGTGGCGCCGAGATGAAAAAAGCGGCCGCAGATAAAGCCCATGAAGGCAAATGTGGCGAAGCGAAATGCGGTGCCGATGTGAAAAAAGCCGCGATGGCGAAAGCACACGAAGGTAAGTGTGGTGAAGCGAAATGTGGCGCGGATATGAAGAAAACCGCCGAGAAAGTTGACGCTAAAGTCGAAGCCGTTAAAAAAGAAATGAAATAAATCCGACTGTACTGATTCCCGCAGTGATGGGGGTTATTGAGTCAAAAGAGGCCAGCCCGCGCTGGTCTCTTTTGTTTTATCCTAAAGCGATGACAGCAAGCGTTCGTGAGGTTCTATGAATGATCAAAAAAATGCGGCACAGGTAGGGCTGGGCTTACGGCGAGAAATGCTCAGTGAGTTTTGTGAATCGGTGCCAGAAGTGATTAATTTTTTTGAAGTAGCACCAGAAAACTGGATGACCTTAGGCGGTAAGTTTGGCCGTCAATTTCGTGAACTGACTGAGCAACATAGTTTCTATTGCCACGGTTTGAGCTTATCGATTGGTAGCCCTGAACCCTTAGATCTCACGTTTGTAAAAAACATCAAAACCTTTATGGATTTACACCAAATCCAAGTCTATTCCGAACACTTAAGTTATTGCTCAGGCCAAGGTCACTTATACGATCTCATGCCTATCCCTTTTACCGACGCAGCGGTAAAGCATGTGGCGGCGCGGGTGAAGCAGGTCGAAGATATTTTAGAGCGGCCACTCATTTTAGAAAATGTGTCATTTTATGCCGCCCCCGGCGCGCACATGAGCGAACTTGAATTCGTCAATGCCGTGCTGCAAGAAGCCGATTGTAAGCTGCTACTCGATGTGAACAACATCTATGTGAACTCGATAAATCATCAATACGATGCCGATACCTTTTTACAGGCCATGCCGACGGAGCGTATCGCTTATCTGCATATCGCTGGGCACTACAAGCAAGCTGAAGATTTACTCATCGACACCCATGGCGCCGCCATTAACGATCCCGTTTGGGCACTGTTGCAACGTTGCTATGCCTTACATGGGGTAAAGCCGACCTTGCTTGAGCGTGACTTTAATGTGCCGACAACTGCTGAATTGTTGCTCGAGCTCAATCAAATCCACGCTTATCAAGCGGCAGCGCCCAGATCGCTTGCTCAAAATCGCGCTCATGTTGTAAAGAGGATCGCCTAATGGATTTTAAGCAAGTGCAGCAATCCTTTATCGATTATATCCGCGATCCTTCTCGGCCATTGCCCGCGGATACTGATGTCCGGCGCATGCAGGTTTACCGCGAGTTATTTTTCAATAATGTGCTGGGATTTGTGTCGAATGGCTTTCCCGTGCTGAAAAGTTTGTATTCTGAGGAAGAGTGGTTGGCATTAGTGCAAAGCTTTTTTAGCCAGCACGATTGCCAATCGCCAATTTTTATCGACATCGCGGGCGAGTTTTTAGATTTTTTACAGCAGCAATATCAACCCACGGCGAATGATCCTGTTTTTATGCTCGAATTAGCCCACTATGAATGGCTGGAGTTGGCCGTCGCGGTGGCACAGGGGAGTGGGGATGAATCTCAACTTAGCCCAGCGCAAATTTCGACGCAGGCCTTATGTTTATCGAAGACGGCGAGGGTGGCGCAGTATCATTTTGAGGTGCAGCACATTCGTCAGGATTATCGTCCGCAGCGACAACTCGATACGCCAGTGTTTTTTTGTCTCTACCAAGATGCCGATTGTGAAGTGTGTTTCCTACAGTTAAATCCCTTAAGCGCACAGGTGCTGGCATTTATTCAAGCTCAAGGCCAAGCGAGTTTTAAAGAGATACTTGATTGGTTAACAATCACTTACCCTCAAATGGCACCAGAGATTATTGCGCAAGGTTGTAGCCAGTTACTCGAGCAATTAGCGGCCAAAGGGATAGTGCGCGGACGTCAGTCTTAAGGCTGGGATTATTGCCGAAATAAATGCAATAACCCTACAGTTAGAGGGTTTTTATTAATTTGACAAACCGCTACAATGTCGGCCGTTTTGTGATCTCAATCACTGTACGATTCCTGCGCACTTATACTTGCACATACTAGAGGAGCTGTAATGAGTAGTCAGCCGTTTAAAGACCCATTTAATTTTTTGTATTTTATTGGTTTTATTTTAGTTTTACTGTTGCCGACTCTGCCAGCAAGCCTGTCTTGGTTAAAGCACTTAGGTCTAATTTAAGCGAGCGTTAATCTCGAGCGCATAGACTATTGGCCACTCTTAGAGTGGCTTTTGTTTTTCCGATAAAGGGTAAGTAAATCGATGGTATTAAAGCGCGGATTATTTTTATTGTTAGGTTTAACCGCGTTAGCCTTAGGTTTACTCGGTATCGTGCTGCCCTTGCTGCCGACCGTGCCGTTTATCTTGCTTTCCGCTTTCTGCTTTGCCCGCTCCAGTGAACGTTTACACCATTGGTTGATGACTCACCCTTGGTTTGCCGATGCCTTAACCCAGTGGCAAGAGCAGCGAGCAATGCGTAAGGGGTTGAAACGCAAAGCCATGGTCGTCAGCGCGCTGAGTTTTAGTGTCAGCATTATTGTGGTGCCTATCCTTTGGGTAAAAGGTTTGTTGCTCGTGATGGCACTCGTCTTACTCTGGTATCTCAAAGGGATCCCTGAAATAGAGGGATGATTGAGCGACACTATGGATTCAATGTGTGGCAAATCGTTTTCGTCGCGTCATGGTTGAGGTGATTTAACACTGTGTCGACAGGGTTTGATCTAAGGCACAAATTGATAACCTTTCCATCACTTGTGCGTTGTGATTGTTGCAACTAAAACTAAAGCGGCATAAGCTTTGTCCGACTTTCGACAATGCGTCCACCCAGTGTGGACGTTTTGTTTTATACCGCCAACGCTAGGTTGGTGAATTGATTAAGTAACTTATTAAGTAAATATGATGGCTATGAATACAGAAACCTTATCCTTGATAAAGCAAAGCATTAAAACGATTCCTAATTATCCTAAGGAAGGGATTTTATTTCGAGATGTCACCAGTTTGCTTGAGAATGCAGCCGCCTATAAAGCGACCATCGACTTGTTAGTTGAACATTATCGTGGCCAAGGCTTTACCAAAATTGTGGGCACTGAGGCTCGTGGTTTCTTGTTTGGCGCGCCGCTGGCTTTAGAATTGGGTGTGGGTTTTGTGCCTGTGCGTAAACCGGGTAAATTACCGCGTGCGACTATCAGCCAAAGCTATGAACTGGAATACGGTCACGATAGCCTAGAAATTCATACTGATGCGATTAATCCAAATGACAAAGTGCTAGTGGTTGACGATTTACTCGCGACTGGCGGTACTATTGAAGCGACCGTTAAACTCATTCGCCAACTGGGCGGTGAAGTTAAACATGCGGCCTTTGTGATCTCATTACCTGATTTAGGTGGTGAAGCTCGTTTAACCGCATTAGGGCTTGAGTTGGTTAAACTTTGTGAGTTTGAAGGCGAATAAATCTGCAGCTAAAGGCGCCTTGGGATAGTTTGATGGCATGTCAAATCATGACATGTTATCTTTCAAAGTTCTCGGGGCGCATGCTCCCGCTCTTGTATCACATACTCTGGGGAGTTCCATGTCATATCAGGTGTTAGCCAGAAAATGGCGCCCTGCCACATTTGATCAAATGGTTGGCCAAAGCCATGTTTTGCATGCCTTGACCAATGCGTTAAGCCAGCAGCGCTTACATCATGCTTACCTGTTTACGGGAACGCGCGGTGTCGGTAAAACCAGCTTGGCGCGACTCTTTGCCAAAGGCTTAAATTGCGAACAAGGCGTGACAGCGACTCCCTGTGGGGTTTGCGGCAGCTGCGTGGAAATCGCTCAAGGCCGTTTTGTCGATTTAATTGAAGTCGATGCCGCGTCCCGAACTAAGGTCGATGACACCCGTGAGCTGTTAGACAATGTGCAGTATCGTCCGACCCGTGGCCGTTTTAAGGTTTATCTCATCGACGAAGTGCATATGCTGTCGCGCAGCAGTTTTAACGCACTGCTAAAAACCTTAGAAGAACCCCCCGAGCACGTTAAATTTCTTTTGGCGACAACTGATCCACAGAAACTGCCCGTGACTGTGTTATCCCGTTGTTTGCAATTCAATTTAAAAAGCCTTACCCAAAGCGAAATTGGCACTCAGCTCAATCATATTTTGACTCAAGAGCAATTTCCCTTTGATGCTGAAGCCCTAAAGCTTCTTGCCAAAGCCGCCAATGGCAGTATGCGTGATGCCTTGAGTTTGACAGATCAAGCCATCGCCTTTGGTGGCGGCAATGTGATGCTCACTCAAGTGCAAACTATGCTTGGCAGTATTGATGAGCAGCATGTAGTTGCCTTGCTTAATGCCTTAACCGATGCCGATATTGGTGTGTTAATGCATACCTGTGCCCAAGTGCTCGCGTACGGCGCAGATGCCCAAGAAGTGCTACGCAGTTTACTTGAGTTGTTACATCAAATTACCTTGACCCAATTTGCCCCCGCTTGCGCGCAGCAATCCTTGTATAGCGCACAAATTCGCGCCTTTGCCGAGCAGCTGACGCCGGAGCAAGTGCAGCTTTATTATCAGATTTTATTAACGGGCCGCAAAGATTTACCCCATGCACCCGATCCTAAATCGGGTCTTGAGATGGCGCTGTTACGCGCAGTCGCATTTGTGCCAGAAAAGCCGGTAAAGCGTTGGCAGCCTGAAGCGGTCGCTGAGATCCGTTTACCCGAAGGGCAAACGCCCGTTGCGGCAACTGCTGCAGCGCAAGCTCCTCATGTAAATGAACAACAGTTTGCTGAAACACATACTGCTGAACCACATAGCACTAAACCGCATACCATTAAAACAGTGCCTGCTGAAAAAAAAACAGCATTAATTGAGCAAACTAGCGCTAACCAGCAAGTTGAAACCGCGCAAGCGGACGCTGTTGACATGGCTGACGTGTCAATTGAGCCAGCAGATACTGTAGAGCAGGCGCTTGATGCTGAGCTCGAAGCGGATGCGGCATTAATTGCCGAACAGGCGGTGATTCTAAGTCAGGCGCAGAGTCAGGGATTTAACGCTGACAGCTTAAACACTGACACAGTGAATGCAGAGGTAGAGCCTCAAACTCAAACAGTATCAACCGCTCAAGCGCCTTCTCAAGTTACTGAAGCTGCTGCTGACATTGAGGCAGCGGTTGCGAGTTTAGATGCTCAGAATAGTGAAGTTCCTGAATTAATCGGGGCAACTGCCGAGTCGAGTATTGTTAATCCAGCTATGGCTGAAACGCTTGTTGATTCAACACCTGCTGATAACGACAGCGCAGTTGAGAACACACTGGATAACAATCTCACCGCTAACAACACGCTAGAGCAAAAGGGGCTTGATGAACATAGTCCCTATGGAACTGAAGCAGCGCATTCTTATCCAGCGATGGGAGCTTATGCCCAAGAGTCAGCGCCGCTCGATTCCTATCAAGATGCTTATGTTGAATTTTCTTCTGGCTCTTACAATGATGACGACTTTCATCACAGCTTTGAGGCTCATGCGGTACCTGATGATGTTCAACACTCAGCTAATGTGCAACACTCGGATAGTGTTCAACATTCTGCTGATATTCAAAGCACAGGTATTCAAAGCACAGGTATTCAAAGCATAGGTATTCAAAGTGCAGTTGGCATGCAAGGCTCTGTTGATAGTCAGTCAGTAGTAATGGCTCAAGTGTCTCCTCAGACACTAACTCCAATTTCAATTCCAACACTAGCCTCCGCATCCTTAGCCGATGATGATATTCTCTCGGCTGTGTTGGCTGCGCGGGATTCACTGTTATCGGATCTTGATGCCTTAAGTGTTAAGGACGGTGATGAAAAAAAGTCGTCACTGGACTCAAAATTAAAGACATCAAACAGTAAAGCCAATGGGATCAGTTTATCAAAACCTACCAGTAAAAGTGATGCAAGTCAGGGGTGTACGTCATTCTCTGCCGATCCCGCCGCTGATTTAGACCCCGATTTAACAATAGATTTCGATGATGATTTTGACTTAGATCTTGAGCCAATTGCTCAGCATCAATCAGTGCCTTCGGTTGCAAGAGCCTCTAGTTCTGTCCCAGCTGATCCAGTCAAACCGGCAGCATATGACCGTCCTCCTTGGGAGGCTGCGCCAGAAGTAGCGTCAACAGCTGAGCTTATCGAAACGACTCAGGTTGATAGCGGTAATACTGATATCGCTGATGCTGTGATGGCTCAAGGCTCTGATATAAATGATGACTCTGCCAGCAGTGGCCAAGGATCTTTAGAGGCTAGCAACACTGCTAATGATGCACTAAATCAGACGGCTAGTGCTGTTGAACGCACGCAGGAGACACACGTTGCGCTCAGTTCGACTCAACCTATTAGTGGTCATCCATTAGATTTGCATTGGTACAAGTTGATGGCGAGCTTAGAGATCGGCGGACGAGTGCGGCAATTGGCGGTGAATTCCGTTTGCCAAACCCAGAGCGATCCTTTGCCGCTGTTGCTTAAGCCAAACCAGAAGCATCTAGCGGCCGATGTGGCCATAGTGCAGCTCGAGCAAGCCTTAAGTGCTGCGCTCGGGAACCCAAGACGGGTGCAAGTGGTCATAGGAATCGATGAACAGCGGGAAACGCCTTTAGAGTTACGTAAGCGTTTCCACCAAGAGTTGCTGCAACAGGCGCATCAATCATTGATCCATGATGACAATGTGCAATGGTTGATCCAACGTATGGGCGCCGAACTCGATGCCGATAGTTTAGTGTACCCACCTGAGTTGTTGAATTTACGCAGTCAGCAAATACAAGCTTTACCTGAGCTAACTGAGGCCGCGAGTTAACCACTATCGATTATCAACAATCGACGAGTCCTAGGGGCAAAGTTTGGTCGTTAATTTGTTACGCCGTGGTTTAAATTTGAGCTTAAAGTACCTATTTATAGTAATGCTGCTGAGAAACTCGGCATCGAGATCATAAGTTTATTAACAAGATAACGGCATTGATTGCCAATCCCATTTATTTAAGTAAGATTAGCCGCGTTAATGCTTGCGACTAACCCTAATAGAAGAGAAAAGACTATGTTTGGAAAAGGCGGTATGGGCAATCTGATGAAACAGGCCCAGATGATGCAAGAAAAAATGGCCAAAATGCAGGAAGAAATCGCCCGTATGGAAATGGTGGGTGAATCGGGTGCAGGTTTGGTGAAAGTCACCATGACAGGCGCGCACACAGTACGTAAAGTCGAAATCGACCCAAGCCTGATGGAAGACGACAAAGAAATGCTGGAAGATTTGATTGCTGCAGCTTGTAATGATGCAGCCCGTCGAATTGAAGAAAATCAAAAAACTAAAATGGCCGAAGTCACTGGTGGTATGCAATTACCTCCAGGCATGAAGATGCCATTTTAATTGAGATAGCCGATGAAATTTAGTCCACTGTTAGATGAGTTAATTCAGTCCCTGCGTTGTTTACCTGGGGTTGGGCCTAAATCGGCGCAACGTATGGCGTTTCAGTTACTCGAGCGTGACAGAAAAGCAGGGCTTAAATTAGCCAGTGCGCTGTCCAGTGCGATGAGTGACGTCGGTCATTGTCAGTCTTGCCGAACCTACACTGAAGAAACCCTCTGTCCGATTTGTGCTAGCCATAAACGCGGCACGTCTTCCACCATTTGTGTGGTGGAAACGCCGGCCGATGTGTTAGCCATTGAGGCGGGTGGACATTTCACTGGTCGCTACTTTGTGCTTTTAGGTCATTTATCGCCACTCGATGGTGTTGGGCCAGAAGAGCTAGGTTTAGCGTTACTCGAGCGCCACTTGGCTTCGGGTGATGTTGCCGAGTTGATTTTAGCGACCAATCCGACGGTAGAAGGCGAGGCCACAGCGCATTTTATTGCTGATATGGCCAGACGCCATAAGGTGATGATCAGTCGCATCGCCCACGGCGTACCCGTTGGTGGAGAGCTTGAATACGTGGATAGCACGACGTTAGCCTTGTCATTTAATGGTCGTTTACCGCTTTGACAGAACACAGTGACTCAGTTTAGTTAGTGTAATGTGATTGATTATACTAGCTTAATTTTAATGCTGAACTGTTCGGCTCGACTTAAGTGTCGCGATATCCCATAAACCCGCCAAGAACTTATCTTGAGCGGGTTTTTTATTTGCTTAGTGTTTCAATCTAGATGTCGAGGCAGGATTGTCGAGGCGGTGTGGTAGGGCAATGGAGATAGCACCGTGGTTTTAAATGCTCATCTCAATTGATATCTATCCATATAAAAACTAGGTTTATCAATAGTTTTTTAAATTTCATACTTGTCTTATGCGAGCTTCATCCGTAAAGTCGGTTAGATAAGAAGCGGGCTAAGTTGCGATTCGCCACAGTGTTCGCGCCTTTGTGCCTAAGCTAATTCGTGGATTTAGATCCGTGTGCTTAGCTCTATGTACGTTGAACCGGACAGGTATTTTTTATTAGAAAACCATGGAGGGGACTCATTGGAAAAGATTACGATTAGGCATGCAGAGAAGCGTGACGCCGCAGCCATTCAAGCCGTATATGCCTGCCCAAATGCCTATACGGGTACCTTACAACTCCCTTGGCCATCGACCGATAAATGGGAGTCACGCCTTGCGGCAACATCGAATCATATTAGTCGCTATGTCGCAGAGATTGAAGGTGAAATTATTGGCGAGTTGGGTTTTGAGGTGTACGAGCAACCCCGTCGTAGGCATGTTGCCTCCTTTGGAATGGGGGTAAAAGACAGCTACCAAGGCCGCGGTGTTGGTAGCGCTTTGATTAACGCTATGCTTGAGCTTACCGATAAATGGATGAATATAAAACGAATTGAATTAACGGTTTATACCGATAATCATGCCGCCATTGGTCTGTATAAAAAGTTTGGCTTTGTGATTGAAGGTGAGTCGAAGGATTTTGCTTTTAGAAATGGTGAGTTTGTCAGTGTGTATCATATGGCGCGGATAAAGTAGCATGCTGGTCTTGGCGCTATTTTAACGGTTGCTTAAGGCATTTACTTTAAGAATGGACTCTAAGCGCTCATTCCAAGTCCTAACTTTCTATAGGATCTGACGCTAAGTGCTCAATCTAAGAACTTACTTCAAGCGCTCACTTCACGAACCGAGGTCTGGGATAGCATTAAGCGCCTATTTTCAGAGCTCGCTTTAGGTGCAAAGTGCATGTATATCTCAACTTTTAAGGATAAAAAATGGGACTCATTTTATTGCCACTACTGATACTTTGGTTGGGTGTCGGTATTTATGCCATTCGTATCGGCTATCAAGTCTTGGCCGGGACATCTCAATTAAGCTATACACTCAGCGTTTGTGCGATCGCTATGTTGGCATTGCTGCTTTATCTCTATTTCGGTTTCGCTCAATTTAAGGAAAATAAAGCGTTGTGGGCGTTCGAAATTCCGATGTTTTTTGCCGCGAATAAGCTCGCTTTTGGTGTCATGATCCTTGGTCTTTTACTGCACTGGTTCGGTCAAGGTGTTCTCACTTTCGCTTATTTGAAACCTCTACCTTTCATCATGATTTTCACCGTTTCCTTTGGTGCTATGGCAGGAGTCATATTGTCCGACACCTTCATGGCGAAATTTGAGATCCAAAAAACGCATTGATATCAGAAGTAAACCTTATCACTCGGAGAGTGAAATATGAATAAATGGCCCTCCACTTGATCCAAACTGTTGAACAAGAATAACTCCAACACAACAGAGAGTCAGTGCATAAATTGGGATGAGTGTTTTACTACCTTGATTGCTGGCTTTTTTTACAGGTTTGCTTTGCTTAATGGCTTTGCAATATCCGCATTCTTTGGAGGAGTTCAAGTGTTGCAGGAAAGCTTTATAGCTTCTTTGCCAGCCCCAAAGTAAGCCAGCTGTCTATATAAGAAAACTAATACATTATTGAGCTATCAAGACGCCAGTTATGCTGGTGAATGGGAAGAAACGAGTGATTCGGGTGCGGGCTAATATTTCAAATACTTACATAAAAATCCGATGACATAGGTCATCGGATTTTTAGATTTCAGCGAGATAGTCAAGCAATTTATCTAAACTAATCGGTATTAAGCTTAAGCCGATGTTTTTTATGTCTACAAGATAGTTAATTCTAGCAGATTAAGCCTCTTTGAACGTGCTCCAAATGGGCGCGTGGTCTGAGGGTTTATCTATGCCGCGAAGATCGTAATCGACATCGGATTCGACTAAACGTGCTGCCAGTGAAGGCGTTGCTAAAATCACATCAATTCGCAGGCCGCGGTTGTCGTCAAACCCTTTGCTGCGGTAATCAAACCAAGAATAACGTTCGATGCGCTCTGGATGTAATTGACGGAAAGTGTCGATTAAGCCCCAGTCTTGTAAGGTTTTTAACCACTCACGTTCTTCCGGTTGGAAGCTACATTTGCCGGTTTTCAGCCAACGCTTACGATTGACTTCACCTATGCCTATGTCTAAATCGGTCGGCGAAATATTGATGTCACCTATGATGGCGATATCTTCATCGTTGTTGTGATTTGTCTGCAAGTAGTGCATTAAATCCTGATAAAACTTACGTTTAGCAGGATATTTTGTTGGGTGGTCTATACTTTCGCCCTGGGGGAAATAGCCGTTGAACACAGTCAATGGACGACCATTCGCTTGGGTAAATGTGCCGATAATCATGCGGCGCTGGGCATCTTCATCATCGGTTGGAAAACCCTTTTGCAGCTTTTCTGGTGCGATTTTAGACAGCATGGCAACACCATAGTGAGCTTTACCGCCGTGGTAATGCACTTGATATCCCATGGCTTCGACTTCGGCTAATGGAAACGCCTCATCGTGCACTTTGGTTTCTTGCAGGCCGATGATGTCGGGCTGGTGGCTATCGATTAAGGCTTGCAATTGATGCAAACGTGCCCGCAGACCATTGATGTTAAAGGACACTATTTTCATTAAGGCAGGACTCGTTTAAAGGGTTTAACCACAACACTTTGGTAAACGCCCGCTTCGATATAGGGATCGGCATCAGCCCAGTGTTTTGCTGCCACTAAGGATTCAAAATCTGCGACAACCAGTGAACCACTAAAGCCTGCATCACCTGGGTTTTCGCTGTCGATGGCTGGGTGTGGGCCAGCGATCAGTAAACGACCTTCATCGGCGAGGGCTTGCAGGCGAGCTAAATGGGCTGGGCGTGCGGCTAAACGTTTTTCTAAACTATTCTCAAAATCTTGAGCTGAAATCATATACCACATTATTTGAGTTCCTTGCGTTGATCTTCGGGAAGGTGTTTATAAAGATAAAATACGGTCAGGACAGTATTAATTAAGGTTAAAGCGGTTAAACCAAACACTTTAAAATTGACCCAAGTTTCTAATGGCAAACTAAAGGCGACATAAATATTGACTAGGCCACAGCTGGCGAAGAAGACGACCCAATACCAAGTTACGCGAGCCCAAATCTTGTCTTCTACTTGCATTTCTTTGCCTAACATCGACTTTAATATCGATTTATTGAGCAATTGGCTGACACCTAAGGCGATAGCAAACAAACTATAGATAATGGTCACTTTCCACTTGATAAAAGAATCATCGTGGAACACTAAAGTGAGTGTGCCAAACACTGTCACCATAGCAAAGGTGATTAAGTGCATCTTTTCAAGTTTCTTATATAGCGCATAGGTCACGATCAATTGAAGCGCGGTGGCTGCGATCAATGCGCCGCTGGCGATATAAATATCGAAAAATTTATAGACGGCAAAAAAGATGACGAGGGGCAGGAAATCAAGCAGTTGTTTCATAATTAATCGTGTTAAAGAGACATGGGCTTGAGTGTAGCATGTGCAACATAAGGGCAAAAGCATCATGGGCCTAGGATTGCGATCTTGCCCATTAAACCGATTTAATCTTATAAGCTCGCTTCACGTTTGCTTGGCGGCGTTGACGTTAACCTTTGCACGACTTAACAGCGGGCAATCGTGGCATTGGCCAGTGTTGGCGAGTTGATACCTTAAGCAGCAAGTACGGCGAATGCAGTGGATTTTGGGACTCGTTGAGCTCGATGCTGTACTCGTTACTATTCTCGCAACTGTATTCGGTGTTGCGCTGTCTCGCTCTGGTTCGTTGAGTAAGTTAATGCTGTTATACAGCGGATTTGTGCTGCCATCTAAAAAGGTCGTGCGGCGAAACAGGGCTTGTTTTAGTTGCTGGCTGTACTGCTCGGTAAGTCCCAGTTCCCCAAGATACCAGTGGATAAGATAGCCTAAGTGGCTCCAATATAACTTGGCGGGTACAGGGCTCAGAGTGAGCAGGCGCTCAACACTCGGCTGCAGTAAGTTTAAGATAAAACCTTGTAGGACAAGTTCTTTATCAACTGGCGGCTTATATGGGCTTAATGGCGAGTGCACCTCAGTGTCTATCTTGATACTTGGCTTAGTGTTGGTTTGGGAAAGTGGCTTGATGCCGTGATGTTTTTTAAAAGTCAAAGCAGTAATTGGCTGGTGTTTTGCGATGTTAAATTCAAATTTTGCCACTCGGCCACTGGCATGTAGCTGCATAAACACGGACCGTGGCTGCCAGTGAAGAGTCTCGAATGCGGCTTTTGGGGCATTGAAAATCCATTCCATCATAGGCGGAACTAAGAGGCCGAAATACCATTGGCCCCAAAGTGAATGCAGCGCTTTGCGAGTGTCTTTTCTACTGGGCACAGCGTTTTTACTGACCAAAGCGCTTTTACTGGCGAAAGCGGGCGTTTGGCTGGTTGCAGCTGTTTTATCCGTCTCGGTTTGAATCTCAGCTTCAGTCTGAGTTTCGGCGCTAGGGTGCGCTATAGCAAAACGCGCAATGAGTTTTTGATAAGTATCGGCGCAGCTCCATTCATCGAAACTGAGTCCCGTGGGTGAGGACGTTGCGCTAAGGTGCTCGCCATAGAAGGGCGCCCGCTCATGTAACAGCTGATTGAGTGTCAAAATGGTGTGATTCAAACCGTCGTGGCTGAGCGAGGTATCGCGCAATCGTTGCAGTCTGGTGTCTCCTCGTTGGCTTGCCATAGTGACTCCTTAATGGCTGTAATTCATTGCCGCTGTGATTGATAAGCCCCGCTATTATTGATAAGTCCAATAGATGAGTACCTTGTGAGCCCAAGATTTGGACTCACAAGGGTTTTCGAACTATCTCAATAAAGGTCTGACTTAGAAGCGATAGTCCAAGGTTAAGCTGGCACTGCGCGGTGTACCGTATTGGAACTGGCTGTATTGACCGACTTGGCTGTAGTAGGTTTTATCTAAGGCGTTGTGCAGGTTGGCGCTGAGCTTAAGTTGCTCGGTGAAGGCGTAACTTGCCATCAAACTTGCCAGTGCATAGGAGCCTTGCTCGACTTCGACTCTAATCTTGTCTATACCATTGCCTACCGGTTTATCAGCCTCTTGGTAGACGCGGCTCTGCCAGTTAACCCCTGCACCAATTTGCAATTTATGCCAATCACCACCAAAGGTATAAGTGGTGAAGAGTTTTAACTGCTGACGTGGTGATGTGGTATTGATGCGTTTGCCCTTAGGATCTTCGGTGGTGAACTGGGTGTAGCCTAAGTAAACATTCCAGTCATCAGTGATTTTACCTGTTGATTCAAATTCGAATCCCTGTGTTTTTGTACCGTTTACGCCTTCATACACTTGCGTTGTGGTACCAGGGATCACATCGCCAGTGCTGACTCCGACATTGTCTTGTCTGACCTCAAACACCGACAGCGACATATCTAAAGCCTCATCGAACAGGCTCGCCTTAATCCCACCTTCGTAGTTTTTCCCTTTGACCGGATCTAGATAGCTTTTATCGATTCTTTGTTTAGTTTGCGGTGCAAAAATGTCGGTATAGCTGGCATAAAGCGAATATTGCTCGGTCAGAGCGTATGTGAGGCCGAAGTAAGTAGTGAGTTCGTTGTTGATGTTGAAATTGTATAGGCTTTTAAAGTTATCTTGGTCGGTTTTCCACTCATTGAGGCGTAATCCGACGAGGACTGCTAAAGCGTCGCTGAGATTTAGCTGCGTCGCCACATAGGCTGCACTCTGCTTGGTTTCGCCAGATGAGCCAATGTCTGAGGTATCTTGCCATTGAGGTTTAGGGTACTGGAAGTTCGGATCGCGAAAATCTCCCAGTGGTGGCGCCTTTACTGTGGGATTATAGTAGGGATTGGCGAACTCTTGGCGTTGGCCATTCCAGCCAAACATCAATTGATGTTCCTGACCAAAGAGCTGGAATTGTCCTTCGGCACGCAAATCCACATTGTGTTGGGTGCGACTGCCGTCGACATAGGCAATAGAGCCTGCTGTTGCGCCTATATTGGTTACAGGATCGGGATAGCCCGTGGCCCATAGCACATCGAACTCCAACGAGTTGTCTCCATAAGTGTAAGTCCCTTTTAGGTTCCAGCCATTATCAAATCTGTGTTCTAGACTGGCAAAGGTGTTGAGGCCTTGGGTATGCGCCGAGCCCCAATCGGGCGCTGTTGAAGTGGCGCGATCATAGTTAGTGCGGCTGCCATCACTGTAAAATAGTGGTAAGCCGCCCGACATAGTGCCGCTCGGTGTGGCATCTTGGTAATCAACCCCTAGGGTGAACAAGGTGCTATCGCCAATATCGGTTTCGACTATGCCGTATAAGGTGGTGCGCTGCTGCTCATATCTGTCTTGGAATGAATCTTTATCCTGATAGGCGGCCACCACGCGACCGCGCACAGAACCCGAATCATTTAAGCCGCTGGAAACATCGACCATACCACGCACATTATTCCATGAGCCCACGCTTAACGAGGTGCTGCCCATAAACTCTTGGGTCGGGCGTTTACGGATAAGGTTAATCGCCGCCGATGGATTACCGGCTCCCGTCATGAGTCCCGTCGCGCCGCGTACCACTTCTACTCGCTCGTAGATGGCGGTGTCGATGAGATTATCCCCATAGTTGAAGCGGGTGTCGTAGGTGGTGGGCACGCCATCGTACAAAATGCTGGTCACGGCAATACCGCGGGCACTAATGCTGTATCTGTCGTTATCCATAGGGCGAGCATTGATCCCAGCGACGCTGGTCATAGCATCAATCACACTATTAAGCTGTTGATCGTTCATCATTTGACGGGTGATAGACGTGACCGACTGCGGCGTTTCTAAATAGGATAAATCGAGCCCAGTTGCCGTGTTCATCGCTTGGGTTTTATAGCGATTGTCGTGTAAATCCTTAGCGCCAATGACATTGATGACTTCAATTTCTTTCTGGTGCTTTTTAGTCTTACTATCCGCATCGACAGTGTCAGCTGTGGCATGGGGAACCGTGGCTAACATGGCTGAGCACAGCAATAGCTTCGGGTTAACGAGGGCTTGCCGACAGACGAGTGCGATGCTGGAGAGAGGAAAAGTCTTCATAATGTTGATCTTTAATTCCGTTTAGGTTGGGGGTTAAACAAGCTGGGCCAACATTGGCCCATGCTAAAGTTTCGGGGTTATCCACTTTGTGGTGTGTTAACGTTTCCTTTGCTCAGCGCTGCTAAGCATAGGGCGCTTAAAGGCATGGCTTTGTCTAAAGGCCGCCAAGGGATTGTCGATGCCGCCGGCGAAACGCAGGTTTTTCTCCCTGTCGGCGAGGTCTATCATTTGCTGGTTATTATTCAATTGGATACGATTGAGGCACGTGCGTACAAAGCTGTCCTTAAACAGATCGTATTGGGCAAACTTGTCGGCCAAATGTGGATGCTGGGCTTGGTAATCACGTACATTGTCCGCCACTAACTCCCAGAATTGGCTTTCACTGACACTGGTTTGCTCATCGAGCAGCGGTGCTAAATAGCGGAAAATACAGTCAAAAATATCCAGTAAGATGTAGTTAAGCTTCATCTCTTCTTCAAGGCTTACTGCAAGGCGTTTTACATCATCAGGTAGCGGCTTCGCGCCATTGAGTACCGCGACTTCTTCACCTATGTCTTTCATTAAAATCTTGACTGGCACGTATTCATCGAGCACTAAGATCAGGTTTTCCCCGTGCGGCATAAAGACCAGATCGTAGGCAAAAAAGGCATGTAACAGCGGCGATAAATACAGGTTTAAGTAGCGACTGACCCAATCCTTTGCTGGTAAGCCTGAGGCGGCTATCAAGGCTGCAATAAGGGCCTTATCTTCATGATCCGTATGCAGTAGCGCAGCCATGGTCATCAGATTTTGTTTAGGCTCAATGTGTGGCAGTGGGCTTTCGCGCCACAGGGCAGAGAGCATTTTTTTGTAGGCGCTATCTTGGGTGAGTGCCTGCTCGTAATAGGTGTGGTGATAACCTATGGCGGCAATTTCTTTGAGGATCACAAAGCCTTGTTGGGCAAAGTAAGGATCGTTTTCAACCAAGTTCGCCACCCACGCATTGATTTGCGGTGTGCAGCTCATGTAAAGGGGCGACAGGCCGCGCATAAAGCCCATGTTTAAGATGGAAAGCGCGGTTTTGACATAGCACTTTTGTGGCGATGAAAGATTGAAGAAAGTGCGTATCGATTGCTGTACTTGGTACTGTTCGCTGCCTTCGCCAAGGTAAACCAGATCGCCACGGGCGATGTCGCCGGCAAAGACGCGGGCGATTTTTTCACGCCATTGCCAAGGATGCACAGGCATAAAGTAGAAGTCCTGCGGATCGTGCTGCTGGGTTTTAAGACGTAGTTGGAAGTCAGTGAACTGCTGGCCAAGCTCCTCCTTAAGTAATGCGTCGTGACTCAAGTTTTCGAGGGCGGCAAATGTGGTTTTGCTCTTGCGCACGCCTAGCCAGACTAACTGCATCGGCATCGCGCTTTCTGGGGCAAATTGACGATAATCCTGCATATCAAAGCCAATCCGACCGTTATTGGCAATAAACACCGGATGGCCTTCAGTCATACCCGCTTCTATGCTCTGATAATCGGCTCGCGCCAGTGTGGCTGCGGGGATCGCCTGATGCGCTAACTTGTACGCCTTGCTGTAGAGGGTGCTGGTGATTTCCTCTAAATAAGTGGGCAGTAAGGTTTCGCTGATCCCTAAGTCATTTTTAAGGGAAATGATCAGCGACATCGCATCGAGAATTTGCTCTTGTCCTGCGACTGAAACGCGGATGGAGTCGGTATCAATCGCCAGATGATCGAGCTGATAGTGCCGCGCACTAAAATAGTAAGTGCAGTCTTTGAGCCGCAGTTCATAGTGGTTAAGCCCTGCTTTTTGCCCGTATAGGGTCGGCGTGATGATTTTCTCGTGGGTGAATTCGCAGAGGATTTTCTTCACTAAATGCCGATTAGCCGCTTGCCAATAGGTGGGAGTCAAATGTTCTGGCATAGAAGTCGAGGTTGACGACAGCGTTGGCTCGAGTTGAGCCGCTGCATGAGTTGGATGATCCTGCGTTGGCAATGGATCCATTAGTAAGGCTTTTGTGGGTAAGTTCATCTTGTTCACCTAAAGAGTCGATAATGTTATGGGGGAGGTTGCGGGTGCTTTGAACGAGCTTGGCAGCACTGAGCTTGTCTGGGCTAAGCCCGTCGAAGAGGGCGTGTTCGATGCCAGCTGGCGATCGGCCGCAGTGCAAAATCCGAGGTAAGCTGCTTTAGTACTTAATTGAATCGCTTTTTCATAGCGAATGCCCACTCGGCTATTTAAGCGATGAATTTTGCCATTGAGTTGATCGGGTTCAACCACAAGGCGGCTAAAGGCCAATTTTTCAAGCACAAGCTGCGCTATCGCATCCATCACTTTGAAAGATAAGCCGCTGATTGGGCAGCCATCGGGCGGCGCGATAATCAGGTGCATACCGCAATCCCCCTTCGCAACAGGATAGTGGTGACCGATTTCATCGTGGGCGGGATCGTAGAGCTCCACCATAAAGAGTGATTTGCCCTGCCACTCACCTATCAAGGCAAACTTGTGCTGCGTGGCTGCCATAAGTTTCTCTATGGCGGCGAGACTCAAGCCTTGCATGCCCCAAAACTGCGCGTACTCTTGGTTAAACCAAGACTGGAGTGTTGGTGTGTCTTGCTTAAGATCTAACGCTCTGAACTGGAAACCATTGATGCTTGTCATCGCTGATAGCTGCGTTAAACATAGCTGCGTTAAACAATGATCACAGAAATGACTCGCCATTATTGCGCCTCCTTGTTTGGCGCCATCAAGACCGACATCTTGGTTCCCGCGCCTGCGCTCATACTCGAAGTCGGCGTTTGGCTTGGGTAGAGATGCGGCGATGCATCAGCGGTATTGCTGTGCGGCGACGTCTTAGGGAAATGTTTAGGGTTAAGATTCAGTGTGTTAATTGCATTGCTGCCGCAGGGCTGATGATTGGCAAATTTGGCCGGATCGAAGGTTTGAAAGGCGATGTGTTCTTCGATGTGGTAGGGCGCATAACCAAGCACGGCTTTTAAGATGATGCCGTTGCGATAACAGCCCATTCCCAGATCCGGGGAACTTATTCCATGGGTATGTAAACCGACATTTTGGACAAAAATATCCCCGCGAATATCTATGCTGTAGTCGCGTTGTACCGCAAGTTGTCCCGCATCATCGAACTCGATCTGTTGCTTTATCTCTTTGATAAATTCAGGTAAACGGTAGTGATAGCCAGTGCCTAACACCACTGCACCCGTGGTTTGGCTCAAAGGGGTATTTTGCTCTTGATGCTGGAAATGTAACTTGAGTGCATCTGGATCAGTTTGAATACGGGTTAACGCCACATTGGTCATCAATTGGCACTGGAAATCCGCAATCAAGCGCTTTTGATATAACAAGTCATAGATGTCGTTGATAAGCTCGGCATTAATGCCCTTGTAGAGCGATTTTTGACTGGCGATCAAAGCACAGCGTTTTTCCGGTGCTAATTCGTGGAAGTAATCGACATAGTCTGGCGAGGTCATCTCCAACGTCAGCTTAGTGTATTCCAAGGGATAGAAACGTGCTGACCGTGTCATCCAATTCAGTTGATAGCCATAGGTATCAATATCTTGTAGTAGATCGTAAAACACTTCCGCCGCACTTTGGCCACTGCCAATGACAGTGATGGCACTCTGACTCTGCAGGTAGGTTTTTTGCTGCATATAGCTGGCGGTATGCATGACCCGCGCATCTTGAATGGGGCAATCCTTTGGAAGGTAAGGCTCTGTTCCTGTGCCTAACACTAGCTTTCGGCATTGATAGGTATGGGTTTTGCCACTGCGTCTATCAAAACCTGTGACTCGATAAATACTTTCACCGGCGTTGTAATCTACTTGAGTGACTTTAAAGCCAAATTTTAGATTGCTGAGTTGCTGGCTTACCCATTGGCAGTACAAGTTGTATTCGTGGCGAGGTAAAAAGAAATTCTCACGAATGTAAAAGGGATAAAGTCTGCCCGTCTTTTTGGCAAAATTAAGGTAACTGTAACGGCTGGTAGGATCGGCCATAGTCACCAGATCTGACATAAAGGGGGTTTGCAGTCTTGAGGATTTGAGTAGCATGCCTGGATGCCAGTCAAAGCTGGTTTTAGCATCTAAAAATAAGCAGTTAAAGCCGTCGATAGGTTCTGATAAGGCGGCGAGGCCAAGATTGAATGGGCCAATACCGATACCGAGTAGATCAAAGATTTCGCGATCCATTTCCCTTTGTTGAGTAGTCACTTACGCCTCCTTTGGCAGCATGCTGTTGCGTGTTGCCGATCCAGTAATCAGTTACCTAAGGACGCAAACCAAGTTAATGCGGCTGTCAAAATAGCCTGTTTGGCTATCTATTTTGCTGTGGTTAATTCGCTATGTTTAGCGCAGTCCTTAGGCTATTTCCCTGCTGCCTCTGTCCCGACAACGGCGAGTAAATTAGCACGTGAAAATATTCAAATGCAAACCATTCTCATTTGGGTGGTGGTGAGGGTTAATACTTTTAACTTACGGATAAGCGGGCTAAGTACGGTTAATAACGTATGTGACGGCAAGATAATTGGCTGGCAAAAAGGCTAAACTTAAGGGGTGTATATTCGAGGAGATTACGAGCATCTTGACTTTTAAGGCTATAAATACAAGTGGTTATATCGATATTTGTGTTGGTTTATTAATCGAGGGGAATTGATTTAGATTGCGGTAATGTCGGCTGAGTCCAATGGGGATAGGTGCCGCTAAACAGTCAGTGTAAATCCATTGTAAAGCGCAGGTTGGAGCCTCGCTGAAGGCGCTGGGTAAATGAGTCGGGTGTGGGTTAAGTTTAAATGCATTGGCTCAGATACATTGGCCCAGATGTATTGGCTCTGATAAATGAGTTTAGAGGCATTGCCCCAGGTGTATTCGCTTAGCTTGGTATTTTCTCAGAGAGCTATTCGCTTAAAACTGCTATTGGCTGGAGCTGTAAATAGGGCGGTTATCTCGGCATGGATAGCGGCAGTGCGCGTTTATTAAGGGCATGAACTTAAGCTAAAGCCGTCCTAAGACGGCTTTGAAATGTGGCTGTTAACTCAGAATGCGAGTTCGAAAGGCTAAATCGTAAAGCTAGCGTAAATCGACAAAGTGTCCGGTAATTTTACGCACTAATGGCAACACCATCAGCAGTGTCGGGAAGGCAACCACCCATGAGATCAGCCAAGCACCGAGCCAGAGTTCGATAAACTGCGGTGAAGTGCCAACGCCATTGAAAGTACTGATCCCAGAAACGATACAACTCATTAGAATAGAAAGAAAAAATGGCATTACAACCGTGGCGTACTTGGCTGGTAATTTAGGCGTGCCCAAAAAAGTACGAGGTTTGTCATCGGGCAAAGATTTAGAAATAGTCATCGGATCCTCTATTGGAAATTCATCAGGCGAATGATTTGTCACAGGCTAGCACTGTCAATCCCATTATCGACTTCATTTGCTTTCCCAATTGGGTTCAATAGCGGAAGCAAGGTATTTAAGCGATTGATGAAGTTTAGCCCGCGCGGCGACATTCTAGGTATTGCACCGATAAAGCGCAATCATTAAAGCCACAGCTAGCCTATCTGTACGTTCACAGTTAGCTCAGGGATCAGCACTTAATTCATTCCATTTATTACCCAAAGCTCGCCCGTCACATTGACCCAGTGACCGAGCGAAATAGGGGATTTGCCCAGCTCAGTATCAGAGGGGAGTGCAAGGTTTGATTGCGACAGGTAAATCGTATCTTCGGGTGTTTGGCTGATGTCGACGATTTGTCCTGAAGTTTCAAAGTTCAATTGAATTGGTAGGCGTGGAGCTTGCTCAATGATGTCAACTTGAACACTTGCTAGTCGGCCGAGTAATTCAACCGTCACCCATTGGTTAACCGGAAAGCGCATTTTTGCCTGTTGATCGCTGCCTTGGTAATAAAACCAAATCGGCGCGCCATTGTCGCATTTGCCTGCGACTTCACCTTCAACACCATTGCCACATGGAGTTAGCTCGAGTATATAGATCCGATACTGCATATAAAGTCCATTTCATTTCGATACAGACATGCTACCGAGGAACTGTGACTAAATAACTGCGACTAAATAACCGCTAAGCTATCAGTTTGATTTCTTGTCACGGTAGGGGTGGTTTTTGAGGCGTGATTGTTGAGAAAGATAAGAGCCGTAAGAGAACACTAACAATGAGGTGAGCAAGGCAGGGTAAACATAGGAGTCGGTCAATCTAAAGCAAAATAAGTGAGGCTGCGAATGTGCCCCACTTATTCTGTTTATTTTTCTCTTTCTTCGCGTCTTAAGCACTAGCGATTCAGGCTAGCGATTTAGGCTATCAATTTAAATCAGTGACTTAGTTTATCAATTTCAATCAGTAATTTATCTCAGAGATTGAAATCTTGATTAACTTAGGTCGCCGCTTTCATGGCGCGAGTAAAATCGCCAAGTGTCGCCAGTAGCTTAGCTTCATCGTGCTGGTGGGTTTCGATGATCTTCACAACGGCAGAGCCAGAAATTGCCCCAGCAGCGCCTGCTTTGATGGCGGCGCTCACTTGAGCGGGTTCGGCAATACCAAAACCGAGGAGCGGTGGTGGGGCGTTAAAGGCTTTTAATTTAGATAAAATTTCCTCTACCGGCACGCCAGCTTTCGTGTCTGTGCCTGTGACTCCCGCGCGGGATAAGAGATAGGTGTAACCTTCACCACTTTTACTCACTTGCTCCAGGGTTTCACTGTCGGCATTGGGCGGCGCGATAAAAATCGGCGCAATACCATGGGCTTTAGCGGCTTCGCTAAAGGGCGCGGATTCTTCCACTGGCACATCGGCGATAAGTACTGAATCCACACCCGCCTGCTGCGCTTTGGCGTAAAACGCATTTATGCCGTTAGCAAAGACTAAGTTCGCATACAGCAGCAAACCGATTGGCAGTTCTGGATATTTAGCACGCACTTGCGCCAGTAATTCAAAACACGCCGTTGGAGTCGTGCCTGCGGCTAAAGAACGCAGGTTAGCGCCTTGGATCACTGGGCCATCGGCCAAGGGATCGGAAAACGGAAAGCCCAGTTCTAAGGCATCGGCACCGTTTTGCACTAAGGTATCGATAATTTTCAGCGATAACTCAGGGCTAGGATCGCCAAGGGTGACGAATGGGACAAAAGCGCCACGACCTTCGGCTTTGAGTTTGGCAAAGGTGGCTTGGTAACGGCCAGTGTTGGTAGACGTGTCACTCATGTTTATTATTCCTCTTTACCATTCAAAATGTCAGAAACGGTGAAAATATCTTTGTCGCCACGACCGGAAAGATTGACCACTAAAATGGTTTCTTTGGTGCACTCGCGCGCCATTTTCACGGCATAGGCGATAGCATGTGCCGATTCCAATGCGGGGATAATCCCTTCACAGCGAGCCAGTTGTTGGAAGGCTTCTAACGCTTCATCGTCGGTGGCGGATTCATAACGGGCGCGGCCTGTGGCATTAAGATGCGCGTGCTGCGGGCCAACGGATGGGAAGTCTAATCCAGCTGAAATTGAATAGGATTCTTCGATTTGGCCTTCGCTATCTTGCATCAAAGGCGCTTTCATACCGAAGAAAATACCTGTCTTACCGTGTTTAAGCGGCGCGCCGTGCATTGGCGTGTCGATGCCTTTACCCGCAGGTTCGACGCCAATCAGTTCGACACTTGGCTCGTCGATAAAGTCAGCAAACATGCCGATGGCGTTGGAACCGCCGCCCACACAGGCGATAACCGCATCGGGTAGGCGACCTTCGCGTTCCAGCATTTGCTTCTTGGTTTCTTCGCCAATAATGCGTTGAAATTCACGCACGATTGTTGGGAATGGATGTGGCCCCGCGGCTGTGCCGAGTAAATAGTGGGCTTTTTCGTAGCTGCCAGACCAGTCGCGCATCGCTTCGTTACAGGCATCTTTTAGGGTGGCAGAACCTGAGGTGACAGGAATGACTTCCGCGCCCATCAAACGCATTCTAAATACGTTCGGTGATTGGCGCGCAACGTCTTTAGCACCCATATAGACTTTACATTTTAAGCCTAATAGCGCGCAGGCAAGGGCGGTGGCAACGCCGTGTTGTCCTGCGCCAGTTTCAGCAATGATTTCCTTTTTGCCCATGCGTTTAGCCAGCAGAGCTTGGCCTAACACTTGGTTAGTTTTATGTGCGCCGCCGTGGAGTAAATCTTCTCGTTTGAGGTAGATTTTTACCATAGGATTGGGGCTTAAATTGCGGGTTAAGGTGAGCGCCGTTGGCCGACCCGCGTAGTTTTTCAGTAAATCGGTAAATTCGGCTTTAAAGTCGTCATCTTCCTGCGCTTCCACAAAGGCAGTTTCTAATTGCTTAAGGGCTGGCACTAAAATCTGTGGCACATACATGCCGCCGTATTCGCCGAAATAAGGGTTAAGCTTTAACTTGGACATACCTTTTTCCTTATCTTATCAATCAGTTTGTCAGTGGTTTGATGGTTCTAACAGCGTTTTGGTGTTAACCGTATAAATAGTGTTAACTGAGCCGTTATCTATTTGGCCACTGGCATTAATAGGTTCATATTTTTTGTCGAGCATCACGCTTGTCGAGCACCAACTGCATCTAGGGCTTCTTGCTTAGCGCGATAGGCTAGAGACGTAAATGGGTAAAAGCCATTTGGATCAGTTGCGCCGATTTAATCCCTGCGGCGGTTTCTAGGCCAGAATTAAAATCTAAACCGTAAAATCCTTGGGCATTGGCACTGGCCGCATTGTCGGCGTTGAGTCCGCCCGCCAACATGGCATGGGCCTTTTGCTGGCCTAAGGACTTCACATCAATAATTTGCCAATCAAAGGCTTGGCCCGAGCCGCCAAATTGACCTGCCGTTTTACTATCAAACAGATATCGCGATGCTCCCTGAGGTAAGTTGCCAAGTTCACCCGTTTGCGCATCGACGCTGACGGCTTTCCAAATTTGGGTGGTGAGTCCCGCTTGCTCAAGTCGCTCAGCGAGCTGTGCGATTTCAAGTTCAGTTTCCGTGCCGTGCAGCTGTACGGCAGATAACTGCAAACTGGCGGCGATATCGGTGATGGAGCTTGGCGCTGCATTAACAAACACGCCGACGAATTCAATGGCGGGGACATCGGATGCGCGATACTCCCTGAGCAGTTGTTCTGCGCAATCAAGGGTTAAGGCGCGCGGGGATTTTTCAGCAAAAATCAGCCCACCATAGACAGCGCCTGCTGTTGCCGCGGCGCGGATATCTTCCACACGGGTGAGGCCGCAGACTTTATTGTGACCGAAGATCAATTTACGGCAGGCCAAGTCGATATCAGTCTCGGCCATAATCGAGCTGCCGACAAGGAAGCCATCTACCAGCGGACTCAGGCGGCGTACTTGCTCATTGTTGTAGATGCCAGATTCGCTGATCACCACGCGGTCGCTGCCAATGTGTGGCGCTAAGGCTTCTGTGGTGGCGAGATCGGTACTCAAATCCCTTAAGTTACGGTTGTTGATGCCGATAATCGGCGCATCTAATGCGATGGCGCGCTTAAGTTCTTCTTCGTTACTGACTTCGGTCAGTACATCGAGTTGATACTTAGCCGCTTCTTTCGCTAGATGTTGATATTGTTCATCATCAAGCACGGACAGCATCAACAGAATCGCATCGGCGCCTTGGTGAGCAGCGAGTTTGATTTGGTACTCGTCCACAAAAAAATCTTTGCACAGAATAGGTTGGTTTACCCGAGCGCGCACCTTAGGGATATAGTCCATATCCCCTTGGAAAAACTGCTCGTCGGTTAATACCGAAATGCCCGCCGCATATTTACCGTAAATATCGGCAATGGCTTCTACATCAAACACATCGCGGATAAGCCCTTTGGAGGGACTGGCTTTTTTGCATTCTAAAATGTAACCCGCCTTGGGCGCCTTGAGTGCGGCAAATAAACTGCGGTCAGAGATTTTTGGCGACAGACTGGCCTCAGGGAAACGCAGCTTCAGGGCGGCAATATGGGCCGCTTTGGTATCGACAATACGGGTTAACACATTACTTTTTGGCATAGGATTGGTTTGTGCCTGTGGCTGAGTTATCACGTCTTTGCTAGGTGTTATCAGTTCTTGAGTCATTGCCACTTATTCCTTAGTTTCACTGCTGACTTTAGCTAATTGGCTTAACAATTCAAAGGCTTTGCCGCTTTGAATGGTAGCGAGTGCCAGTATGGTTCCGGCTTTCACTGAATCCGCAATCCCACACACATACAAAGCACAACCGGCATTGATGGCGACCGCATTGGCGTGTGCTTCAGTGCCGCGACCTTTTAAAATTGCCTCGGTAATTAAGGCATTCTTGGCGGGCTCGCCCCCTTCTAAGTCTGTTATCTGCGCTAAAGGCACACCTAAATCGGCGGGCGTGAGTTGATACTCAATAATGTCGCCGTCTTTTAACTCAGCAACTTGGGTGTTGCCGTGTAGCGCGACTTCATCTAAACCGCTGCCGTGCACTACCATAGCGCGTTTTGTGCCAAGCGCCTTTAATACTTTCGCTATCGGTAAGACTAACTCAGGGCTATACACGCCAAGTAACATAAACTCAGGTCGTGCGGGGTTAATTAGCGGCCCTAACACATTGAATAAAGTGCGCGTTTTCAATGCTTGTCTTACGGGCACCGCATGTTTTACCCCGCCATGGTAGTGGGGCGCAAACAAAAAGCACAGATTCAATGCGTTAAGGCAACGACTGGCGGTCTCTGGCGACATAGTTAGGTCTATGCCAAATTGCGCCAAAAGATCCGATGAACCCGATTTACTCGACACGCTACGATTGCCGTGTTTGGCGACCTTAGCGCCTGCCGCTGCGGCCACAAAGGCTGCGGTGGTGGAAATATTAATGGTATTAAAGCCATCGCCACCCGTGCCAACAATGTCAACTATGCCATTATGAAGCGGATTGTTGTTTCGCTCAGGGCAAGGAAAAGGTTTGGCGGCGGCGCGCATGGCATCGGCGGCGCCGCTGATCTCATCAATGGTCTCACCGCGCATTTTCAGCGCAACTAACATTCCCGCCATTGCCGCTTCACTCATCTCACCGCGAATTAACGCGCCAAAAAGTTCGGCGGTTTGCTCGCGGCTTAAACTTTTACCTTGGTATAAAACGTCGAGTAAAGGCTGAATAGGGTTGGTACTCATGCGCTTACTCCTGTTGTCATGTCTTGGGTAAGAAAGGCTAAGGTTTGAATGAGCAATGTGCTGCCTAAGGTGGTGAGAATCGATTCAGGGTGGAACTGAAAGCCAACGGCTCTGTGCTCAGAATGCAGAATCGCCATCGGCATAGCGTCAGTCGTTGCGATTACTTGTAAGCAATCAGGCACGTGAGTGGCGACCAGACTGTGATAACGGGCAACGGGCAGGGGGGAGGGCAAACCGGCAAATACGCCAGTGCCATCATGGAAAGTCGGGCTTGCCTTGCCATGCACCACAAATGGCGCGCGCGCCACTGTGCCGCCGTAATATTCCACCATAGCTTGATGCCCAAGGCAGATACCCAGCATAGGGACTTTACCGGCGACTTTGGCGATAAGCGCCATCATAGAGCCTGCTTCATGGGGCGCACCAGGACCAGGTGATAACACTAGGGCTGCGGGTTCTTGTTCGTTAAGCAGTTTTTCAGCGATAAAATCGGCGGCAACATCGTTGCGGTAAATCACCACTTCACAGCCTAGGCTGCGAAATTGATCCACTAAGTTGTAGGTAAAGGAGTCAAAGTTATCGAGTAGATAGAGTTTCATGTTTGGCTCCTATTTAGATTGTACTGAAGTGGATGGCACAAAAGTCGATTGAGCTGACGCGTCATTCGCTGGCGATTCATTGACTCGCAGTCCAGCGCCCATCTTGATGGCTGAAATCACGGCTTGAGCTTTTTGACGGGTTTCGTCAGCCTCGCTTTGGGGATCCGAATCAAACACCACGCCCGCGCCCGCTTGAATAAAGGCGGTGCCATTTTTGACAAAGGCCGAGCGGATCACAATACAGGTGTCCATATCACCAAGGGCATTAAGGTAACCGACAGCGCCGCCGTAGCTGCCGCGGCGGGCTTTTTCCGCTTGGCGAACCAGTTGTGATGCGCTTACTTTGGGCGCGCCAACTAAAGTACCCATATTCATACAGGCCTGATAAGCATGCAGCGCATCTAAATCTTGGCGCAGTTGACCCGTTACGCGACTGACGAGGTGCATCACGTGGGAATAACGGTCCACTTTCAATAATTCGGCGACTTTACGGCTGCCGCTTTGGCTGATACGCGCGATATCGTTGCGAGCTAAATCGACCAGCATTAAGTGTTCTGACAGTTCTTTTTTATCTAAGCGCAGTTCAAGTTCAATGCGGCTGTCTAAGTCAAAATCAATCTCGCCCGTGGCGGTTTTGCCGCGTTTACGGGTGCCGGCAATCGGGTAGACTTCGACTTGATTACTGCTGGCTTCGTATTTGAGTGCGCTTTCGGGTGAGGCGCCAAAAAGGGTGAAATCTTGGCCCCTGAAATAAAACATATAAGGGCTTGGGTTAGTTAGACGCAGGGCGCGATAAGCCCCTAAGGTATTCGGGCAAGGTAAACTAAAGCTACGCGATGGCACCACTTGGAAAATATCGCCCGCAATAATGTGTTCTTTCAAATCGATAACGGTTTGTTTGAACACCTCATCGGAAATATTGACTTGCTCAGTAGCGTCGATGGCGACCAGTGTCGGCACATCGGCAGGTGAATTACCCAGAGTTTTACATTGGGTGCTTAACAGCTGTACTCGCTCGCTCAGCGCTGCGGTGATGGCGGCATACTGGACTGAATCACGGCTGAAATTATGGGTAATGATGTCGGCTTGTTTTAGTTTATGGTCAATAAGGATTAAGGTTTCAGCGAGGTAGAATAAGTAGTCTGGACAATCATTATCGCGGTTCGGTACGGCTGGCAGCGGTTCGACGGTATCAATCAAGTCGTAGGCCAGCACGCCACCTAAAAACAGATCCTCAAAGGCGGGTTTACTTTGGCTGTCAGTATGAGTGCCACAATCAATTTGCTGGATAAACATCCGTAGGCCATCGAGTGGCGAGGTAGATTTTAGGCGTGCATCTTCATCCTGCAACTTAGTGTCTTTTTGCAGCGTCACCACTAAGGTCAAGTTATCACGGACTAGATTGGCACTCATATCAGCACGATCGCCGCTCTCGCTGAAGAAGGTTTCGATTGGGGCAAGTAAGCTCGCGCCATTGTCGGTCAGTGCGGTAAAGGTCAGTTGATAACCGTCGCAGCGGATCATCATGGCGGCATGGGTCATCACCATGCTTTTTAAGTGATCTTTACTGTCGATTTCGGCCGACTCCAACAACATAGTATGGGGCGCATCTTGGGTAATGTGCTGATACAAACGCAGTGGATCGCTGTGATAGGTTAATGCCGTCTTGAATGTGCTTGAGCGTGCGAATGTCTGTTTGGGCATGTTCATACTCCAGCTACCTTATAAAATGTCTTTAACATCATGAGTTATCTCGCTTTATTAATCTTGTTACCCGAGTCTGCCGACATTTTTCGCACCTAACAAAAAAGCCCGCATTTCTGCGGGCTTCTTGTTGATTCTGGTCACTTTCAAATGAGCACAGAGCTTCACACCACCCGCTAAGTTGGGAAGTGCCACCACCAAATGATGTTTAATGAAGCGTTAATGTGTGTCATTCAAAAGGGTCTCGCTAATTCAGTAATTGGTGTATAGAAAACCTTAGCTGGGGTCGAATGTCAATTGAATATTTTTCATTTTCTGCGATTTATTCACTTTAATGACGCAGAAAATTTAAGTCACATAGCCACAAAATGCGAGATAGCAGCGCATTGATTAACAAATTCACGTACAATAGCCCCATGAATACTCAAAGCATATTGGCTGATCTGCACAGCCACACGACCGCATCCGACGGTCAGTTAACGCCGTCTGAATTGGTGGCTAGAGCCCTTGAAAAGGGCGTGCAGTTATTTGCGATTACTGACCACGATACGGTAGCAGGTTTACCCGAAGCCCGCGCCTTTAATCAATCGCAAGCAGAACCATTGAAATTGATCTCTGGCGTAGAAATCTCTACTCGCTGGAACAGTTATGATATTCACATAGTGGCGCTTAACTTCGATGCGGAAACTCCAGCGTTATTAGCATTTTTAGAAAATCAGCGTGAATTACGTGAATCACGCGCCCAAGAAATTGGCCATAGATTAGCCAAGGCCGGTATTGAAGGCGCTTACGAAGGTGCCAAGGCGTTGGCGGGTGAAGCGGCATTGAGCCGTGGACATTACGCCCGTTGGATGGCTGAAAATGGTCATGCTGTGGATATGCCTAGCGTGTTTAAACGCTACCTTGCCCGCGGTAAAACTGGTTATGTCCCCAATAATTGGGGTGATATGGCCAGCGCCATCGATATCATTCATAACGCGGGTGGATTAGCTGTGTTGGCGCATCCCAGTGGTTATAAGTTATCGGCAAAGTGGCTTAAGCGCTTAGTGCGCGAATATAAAGAAGCGGGTGGAGATGCCATGGAAGTGGTACTTGGCCAGCAAACATTAGACGACAGGGCCAACCTTGTGGCCTTGAGCTTACAAAATCAATTACTTGCATCGATAGGGAGTGATTTTCACTTTCCAAGTCATTGGATCGAATTAGGAAAAAATCTGTATCAGCCCCAAGGTATTGATTGGGTCTGGCAATCGGAATCTTGGGTGGAACGACCATGAGTCAGTTTTTTTATGTACATGAAGTAAATCCGCAAACACGCCTTATCAGTCAAGCTGTTGCCGCCTTAAGAGCGGGCGGTGTGATTGTTTATCCCACCGATTCGGGCTATGCCTTAGGCTGCTTGATTGGTGAGAAAGATGCGATGACGCGGATGGCGAGAATTCGTCAAATCGAGAACGATCATAACTTTTCATTGATGTGCCGCGATTTATCTGAGCTTGCGACCTACGCCAAAGTGGATAATCAGGCGTATCGCATCCTAAAAAGTTGCACGCCTGGGCCTTATACGTTCATTTTTAAAGCGACCAAAGAAGTGCCGCGTCGTCTGCAAAATGACAAGAAAAAGACCATAGGTATTCGTGTGCCCGACAATGTGATCGCACTGGCGTTGCTTGAAGCCTTAGATGCGCCGCTGATGTCGACCAGTTTGGTGATGCCAAATGCAGAATTCGCCGAGTCTGATCCTGAACAAATTCGCGATTTGCTCGAGCATCAAGTGGATGTGATTATCCATGGCGGTTATTTAGGCGAAAAGCCGACGACAGTGATTGATATGTCTGAAGATGGCGCCGAAATTTTGCGTGAAGGCGCGGGTGATATCACGCCTTTCCTCTAAATCCAGCGCAATAGATTTATCGCTAATGGATACGAGTGAGCGATGCGGCGAGTGGCTGTGCACATTTGGCAGTTTTATCGTCGCAGATTTACAGGTATAATCGCGCGTTTGGCGTTAGCCTAAGTTGGGTAGCGCAGCGTTAACGGAGCAAGATAGCGGATGCAGGGCACGCAACAGAGTTTACCCTTAGCCGTTATTCGTGGTCAGGCAATGACCGAAATGCCGCTGGATTTGTTTATTCCGCCGGAGGCGTTAGAAGTGTTCCTTGAGTCCTTTGAAGGGCCATTGGATTTACTGTTATATTTGATCCGTAAGCAAAAATTAGACGTTGTCGATTTACCCATTCAGCAAATCACCGCGCAGTATTTAGAATATATTACGTTGCTGACTCAGGCTCGAATTGAACTTGCCGCCGATTACTTAGTGATGGCGGCAACGCTTGCCGAGATTAAATCCCGTTTGCTGCTGCCGCGTATGGTGGCTGAAGATGAGGTTGAGGAAGATCCTCGGGCTCAATTGATCCGTCAGTTGAAAGCCTATGAAGTGATTAAAGAAGCGTCGCAAAAACTCGATGATTTGCCGCGGCTCGAGCGGGATGTGTTTCAAGCCAAAGCAGTGGCAGCACCCGACATTAAGCCGTTAATGATCCCGCCAGAAGTTTCGTTGTTTGAAATTGCCCGCGCCTTTGGTGATGTACTCAAACGTATCGATGCTTATGAAGATCATCATGTTAAGCGTGAACAGTTATCGACCCGTGAGCGCATGAGCCAGATTTTAGCCATGCTGAACTCGGAAGATTTTACGGCATTTGATCGTTTATTTACCGTAGCGGAAGGCCGGGCAGGCGTGGTCGTGACCTTCTTAGCACTGATGGAATTAGTCAAAGAATTATTGGTTGAATTGTACCAAACAGAACCGTTTTCAACTATTTACGTTAAGGCCTATTAATTGATGCAGATAAATCCGACTCAATTAAAACAGCTTATTGAAGCGAGTTTGTTTGTATTGGGGAAACCCTTGTCGGCGAAAATGTTGAAAGACACTGTATTGGTGGATTTCACGGTTTCCAGAGACAAAATAAAAGCTGCATTGGATGAGCTGCAGCAGGATTATCAAGACAGAGGTGTACAACTTGTGAAAGTCGCTGGAGGTTATCGCTTCCAGACCTTAGAAGTCTTAAGTCCTTTTTTGCAGCCCCTGTGGCAAGAAAAGGCGCCTAAATATTCGCGTGCGACATTAGAAACCTTGGCGGTGATTGCTTATCGTCAACCTGTGACTCGCGGCGATATTGAACAGGTGCGCGGTGTGGCCATTAGTAGTCACATCATAAAAAGTTTGTCAGATAGACATTGGATTAAAGTAGTTGGCCATAAAGAAGTACCGGGGCGACCCGCGTTGTATGCCACTACCTTAGAATTTTTAGCATATTTTGGCTTAGACACCTTAGCGGATTTACCGCCGCTGTCGGATACTGAGTCATTGCAGGCGGTTTTTTCAAGTGTGAAATTAACGCCGGAACAGTCAGAAGAGCAAAATACTAATGAGTGAAAAATTGCAGAAAGTCTTGGCCCGTGCAGGCCATGGCTCCCGTCGTGAGATGGAGGCATGGATTGCTGCAGGCCGAGTTAGTATTGATGGTGAAATTGCTAGCCTTGGGGATCGGATTGAAGCCGATGCCAAAGTGCGTATCGATGGCAGAGCCATTTCGTTAAAGTCTGCCGAAGACGTGATCTGTCGCGTATTGGCATATCATAAACCTGAAGGCGAAATTTGTAGTCGTAAAGATCCTGAAGGCCGTCCAACGGTATTCGATCGCTTACCTAAAGTGCGTGATTCACGCTGGGTTGCGGTAGGTCGTTTAGACATCAACACCTCTGGTTTATTACTGTTTACCTCAGATGGTGAATTAGCAAACCGCTTAATGCATCCATCGAACGAAGTCGACCGCGAATACGCAGTGCGTACCTTTGGTGAAATCCCTGAAGCCACAGTACAACGTTTACGTACCGGCGTGATGTTAGAAGACGGCCCAGCGCAGTTTGATAGCATCAAGCCAGCGGGCGGTGAAGGTATGAACCAATGGTGGCATGTGTGTTTACGTGAAGGTCGTAACCGCGAAGTGCGCCGTCTGTGGGAATCCCAAGAAGTGCAGGTGAGCCGTTTAATCCGTATCCGTTACGGTATGGTTGAATTGCCAAAATCACTGCCTCGTGGTGGCTGGGTTGAATTGCCAATGGAACAAGTTAACTACTTGCGTAAACTGGCAGGTTTAGAACCAGAAACCCGCACTATGCTTGCCGCCGATAAACACAGCGTAGCTCGTGCACAGGTGAAAAGTGCTAAAATTCGCCGCGCAGTACGTAAGCATAAAGTGACAGGTTCGGGAAAACCTAAGCCATCGCGTCAGCGCAGCTAAGTTGTTTTATCCGAATGAAAAAGGCCGCTAAGCGGCCTTTTTGCTTTTGTATAAAAAATGAATTTACTGTGCGTTAAACTGCTGACCATTCACTGTGCTAGCATCTTGACCCATTAAATATAAATAGGTCGGCATGATCTCTTCTGCGGTTTTGAGATCCAGTGGATTCTCAGCTGGGTAGGCTTTAGCGCGCATCTCAGTGCGGGTTGCACCTGGATTGATACTGTTGACCCGAACCGAGGTGCCATCGCACTCATGGGCGAGGACTTGCATCATGCCTTCGGTGGCAAACTTAGAGAAGGCATAAGGTCCCCAGTAGGCGCGGCCTTGACGACCCACACTGCTCGACGTGAAGATAATCGATGCACTGGGCGCTTGGCGCATCACAGGTAGTAATGCTTTAGTTAGCATTACTTGGGCCGTGACGTTCACTTTGAGTACGTCTTCGAGTGATGGAATATCTATGTGTTCAAACGGGCCTAGGGCACCGAGCAGGCTCGCGTTATGTAATAAGCCGTCTAAATGATCGAATTGCTCGGCTATGGTATCGGCCATATCGCGATAATTTTGCTCCGTCGCGCCCTTAAGATCTAATGGCACTATGGCAGGTTTTGGATAACCGGCTTGTTCGATGACATCGTAAACCGCTTCTAGTTTTTTCACTGTTTTACCGAGTAAAATCACAGTGGCGCCGTGCTTTGCAAACTCAATGGCAGCGGTGCGACCTATGCCTGCGCCAGCGCCTGTCACTAAAATTGTTTTGCCTTTGAGTAAATCTTTTGCTGCTTGATATTCCAACATGAGTCTCTTTTTCCTCTTGGCGAGAATGCCCGCCACTTCTAGAGTCGCCGAAGTGATAAACGCATGTTTCAAACAAATGAATGAAACTTTGTTATAAATAGCTAAAATGTTTGTGACAAACTTGTGGCTAACTCAATATTTTTACGTTAACTTGAAATGAGTTAGGGGCTAACATAAGCCCTATTGGTCACAGATTTAAAAGCTATTGTGACTAATTTCTTGGGGAAAACAAAACTATTACAACAAGATTTGGGGAAAAAAGATGAAAAGACTCATTTTGGGTGTTGCGATTGCATCTGCACTGGGCCTCACAGGATGTGGTGAGGACAGTTATAACGAACTCAAGGATAAGACAGAACCGCTCGTCCCTGAATCGCACATGGTGTTCGACCCTGCTAATTCAAAAGTACCATTACCGAATGATTTGCTATTCAGTGGAACCAAGGATGGCACATTATCGATTCCGGGTGAAAGCTCAGGCAATTATGTTGATCCACAAATAGCGCTTGGGGCGTTAGATGGCTGGTCGACAACATCACCGATTTCCATTGATATTGATTTAGCGAAAAAACACGACGGCACACCGCTGACCTTAATGGCGGCATCGGTTGCACAACCTGGCGCAGTCAGAATGTTTGAGGCCACTGTGGGTGGTCCATTGTCTTCTGATACTGATTGTACTGCTAAACCGTCAGTTTCAGCGTGTAAAGTCGGAGCAGAACTTCAGTTTGGCGTTGACTTTGTATCCACCGCATCAGGCAATAAAGTGGTGATCGTGCCGCTTAAGCCACTCAAAGCTGGGCAGTCGTATATTTATGCGACAACCAATCTTATTCAAGATTCTGAAGGTCGTGGCATTGCGCCTTCAACTACCTATGGTTTGTTGAAGCTAGACATCACGACATTACCTTTAGAAACGCCCGATCAATTGATGCTGCAAACCTTAGTGAACAGCTATGAGAAAGGCATTGCTGCGGCCCATAATGTCGATCCTTCTACCATAAGCTACTCTGGGTTGTTTACGACTCAGTCTGTCGCTAACGTCTATGAAACCACTAAACTGCTGATGGCGAAGGGCGCGCCTTATGCCCCCAGCTTTGCTCAGATGCCAACGCCAGCCGGTTATACCGTTGCACAAGCTGCGGGCTTAACACCGGCTGCTGGAGCTGCCTACGTGGTATCAAGTTTAGCCGATGTGTATACCGCCAAAATTAAACTGCCGATTTACGGTGACTGCTCTTCGGTCAGTTGTTTATCAGCAGAAGGAAAACCATTAATTAATGGTCATTGGAAAGCACAAGGCGATAGCCCAGTCTCGGTACTATTAGCTTTGCAAGCTGGTACACTCAGCCAAAATAATTTTGGTATGCAAGCCGTGGCCAATGGTATTGCGAACCCTGCCGATGCGTTAGCCAATCCGTCTCTAATGGCGGGTAAAACTTGGTTGTTAGACGATGGTACAGCGGTAGATAAAACTAAGCATCTGACTAAGTTCAACCCAATTCCAGCGATTAAAGGATATGAAACCGTACCTGTACTGATTTCTATGCCTAATGCGGCAAGATTAGCGGACTTTTATCAGCAACAAGGTATTCCCTTTACTCCGCCAACAGCGGGTTGGCCAACCACAATCGCACTGCACGGTTTAGGTGGCGGTAAAGAAATGTCACTGGCCTATGCAGGTTCGTATGCGGCCATGGGCGTTGCAACTATTGCTATCGATATGCCACTGCATGGGGCGCGTTCGTTCGATGCTAACGGCGATGGGGTTTATGAAGTCTCTGCGACCGATCCTTCTTTTGGGGCTGTAGTCGGTACACCAGATGCCTTTAAAAATGGTAATCCGTTGGTATTCGTGAATATCTCTAGCACTTTGTCGGTGCGTGATAATTTCCGTCAAGCGACGATGGACCATTTAGGTGTTCGTCTTGCTCTAACGGGATTAGCACAGGGCTTAGCACAAGCAGGTCAACCACAAGTATTTGATGTTTCTAAAATCAGTGCCCAAGGTCTGAGTTTAGGCGCGATTGTCGGCACCGATTTTGCGACCTATGCCAGCACTGGCATGAAGAACCCTGCAACCGGCGATGCCTTGCCAAATGCCTATGTCATCAATGCCTTATCCCTAGCAGCGCCTGCAGGGGGATTAGCAGGGTCATTTGCGGGTTCTGCAACCTTTGGTCCAGTGCTGTTTAGCAATATCAAGGCATCTGCGACTTTCCAAGCACTGGTCGATAAGGCTAATACTGCAGGATATGAGGTGGGGAGTCCTGAATATGAGGCACTGGTGCAGGCAGTATATGCCCAGTTTATTCCTACGTTTGCCTTTGCGGTTCAAACAGCTGTGGATTCTGCTGATCCAATTAACCATGCCGCTATGTTAAAGGCGACGGACTTACCTGTTCATTTAATTGAAATAGCCGGTGATGGCAACGGTAACTTACCTGATCAAGTGTTACCGAACCGTGTAGATAACTTCCCGTTATCGGGCACTGAGCCGCTGATCTCTGCTATTGGCCTACCTTGTGTTGATAGTACGAGTAAAGGTCATGGCGTAGTGCGTTTCTCTAAAGGTCACCATAGTTCGATTGTGAGCCCAAGTGAAACGGACGCTACAGATGGTATGGCTGCCGCTGCTACCGTTGAAATGCAGACTCAAGTAGCAACCTATGCTGCAACTGCAGGTAAAGGCGATGCGACGATTTTAGTGACAAACAGTGATGTCATTGCGACTTGTCCTAACTAATCTGCGCTTAATCGGAAAAACCCAGCGAATGCTGGGTTTTTTTATGGGCCTTTAGGCTGTTAGAATAGCGCGCAATTGACTGATTGATGTAACGCCCTAACGGAGAGCACTTTGGAATTTTTATACGAGTATGGAATGTTTTTGGCGAAAGCCGTCACGATAGTGGTCGCAATCGTTGCGGTTATTATTGTGGTGTTGGCTTCCACTGTTAAACATAAGTCAGATAAGGGCGAGCTGAGGATCACTAACCTGTCTGAAGAGTTAGAAGAACTGAAGCATGGCTTAAAAGAAGAACTCCTTTCAAAGAAGCAATTCAAAGCCTATGAGAAGCAATTAAAGGCTGAAGAAAAGGCGAAAGACAAAGCTGCTGATGATGCCAGCACGGGCAAAGTGTTCGTGATCGATTTCAAGGGCAGTATCGATGCTGCTGAGGTTGCGTCACTGCGTGAAGAAATCAGTGCCATTTTAGCTATCGCGGAAAAAGGCGATGAAGTGGTTGTTAATGTCGAAAGTGGCGGCGGTATGGTGCATGGCTATGGTTTAGCCTCCAGCCAGCTTGACCGTTTACGCCAAGCCGATATTCCGCTAACAGTATGCGTTGATAAAGTGGCTGCTAGTGGCGGTTATATGATGGCCTGTGTTGCGAATAAAATTTATGCGGCGCCTTTTGCAATTGTTGGTTCAATTGGTGTTGTTGCTCAACTGCCGAATTTTAATCGTTTGCTGAAAAAGCATGAAATCGATTATGAGCAACATACCGCCGGGAATTTTAAACGCACCTTGACAGTGTTTGGTGAAAACTCCGATGAGGGAAGACAGAAGTTTCAAGAAGAACTCGAAGAAACCCACGTCTTATTCAAAGCGTTTGTCGGTAAATATCGCCCTGAGTTGGATTTAGTGAAAGTGGCTACTGGCGAGCATTGGTACGGCCAGCAAGCCATTGAATTAGGGTTGGTTGATGCGATTTCGACCAGTGATGATGTGATTATGTCACTTGCCGCAGAGCGCACTGTTTATAAGATGCGTTATCAGGTGAGAAAGAAACTTGCCGATAAAATTGCCCATGGCGCCTCTTTATCTGTGAATGCTATTTTTAATCGTCTTATCGAGAAAAACCGTCCAATGTAACGGAATCTAGTGTGAATACTTTTTGAGTATTCACACTTTTTTGTTTGGCTTAACGCCCAAAGCTGCGTATCTATTACAGATTTTTTTGGCTTTTATATTATTCCCCCCTCAATTTAAAATCATTAACTCACTATTGCTATCAGTTTGTTAAGCACATTAATAAAACGTCATGCAGCAAATGCGTAAATTCATTGCGAATGAAAAATCCCTATGTTAAAAATCCCGTCGATAAAGTGGTGTTACAAATAATACCAATCGTATTAAATATCTGTTCATTCAGCGGGAGTTCAACGCGCTTTAGACAAGGCGAAGGCTTGAAGGCATAGTGGTGCTCTGTCGAAAGCCTTAAACGCAGTATAAAGCGCGTTGAAACCCGCCCTTCGGGAGCCACACAGGCATCCCACTCCCGTGTTGCATTGACTTAAAAGGGAATAACCATTTCCGCGTCAATGCGCCTTGGATTGAGATGCCTGTGAGGCTCTGAACTGATTAGATATTTAATGTGACTGGTATTAAACTAAGTTAATTAATTTTTAATGCTGTTTCAATGTTGACGTTAAATAACCTTAGCTGAATCAGTCTTAGGTGCTGGAGATTAACATGGGGAGACGAGTGCGGGTGTTTATTAGCCTTATAATATTCACTGTCTCATTACTCTTGCTTTATAATTTAGAGCAAGAATATCAATTAAGTGACATTATTAAAGAGGTTAAAGGATTTTCATTTGTTGAGTTGTTATGTGCAGCGCTACTCACAGTGGGCAGTTACTCTTTATTAACCTTGTACGATTTTATTGCCGTTTGGAATATCGACAAGGAGATACCTTATCGTAAAATAGTCCCTATTTCCTTTCTGGGTTTTACCTTCTCCAATACTATTGGGTTCTCTCTGTTAACGGGGACGTCGATAAGATATAAGTTTTATTCCGAACTCGGCTTAAGTGGTAATAAAATCACTCAAATAGTTATTTCATGTTCAGTGACATTCTTCCTCGGACTCTTTTTCATTTGTGGTATCGCACTGGTATGCTTTCCTGCTGAACAGTTATCAGCCTTACCTTTGCCAACATGGCTATTTTCATTAACCACAGTAATCGGTATTGGTATGCTGCTCAGTGTATTCGGTTATTTACTGATGAGTGTGCTGCGCAAAAAGCCATTTAACTATCGTGGCTTTGAAATTACGCCACCTCTATTATCTGTATCTTTAAGACAGTTGTTGGCGTCTTCACTTGATTGGATTGTCGTAGGAACCTTGTTTTATAGCTTACTGCCCGCGGTAGACAATTTGGGTTATATACAGGTCTTAAGTATTTTCTTTGTTGCGAATGCGCTTGGGGTGCTTGCCCATGTGCCGGGTGGTATTGGGGTGTTCGAGTCCGTCGTGACTGTGGCCTTATCGCAATATTTACCGGTTGAGCAAATCCTCGGCGCCATTATTGTCTATCGGATCATTTATTACATTATTCCATTCTTAATCTCTTTGGCATACTTTGTTATTACAATCGCGCTGTCAAATAAAGATAAAATTGTAAAATTAAATACTCGAATTGCATTTATCCGCCAACTGTTACCACCGCTACTGAGTATCAGTGTATTTAGCTCAGGTTTATTATTACTCTTGTCAGTGGTTAACCCTTCTATTATTCATAAGTATCACTGGTTGGGCGAATTAGTACCGCTGCCGATCATCGAAATATCGAGCATCATTTTGAGTGTGAGCGGTGTCTTGCTATTGTTGTTATCCCATGGGTTATTTAAACGCTACCATAATGCCTTTGAATTAACGAAAAAGCTGCTGTTGGTGGGCATGTTATTTATTATGCTTAAGGGCGCGGAATGGGAAATATCACTCGCGATCGGATTAGTTTACGCATTGATGTTGCCATGTGAGAATTTGTTTTATCGAAAGGGTTCAGTCGTCGGGATTAAATACTCTTTGGGTTGGCTGTTATCACTTTCTGCCGCTTTACTCTTAATGATTTGGGTATTATTTTTCTCCTATCAAGATGTTGATTATGATCATTCACTCTGGTTTACCTTCTCCCCCGATAGCCATGTATCACGAGCATTGCGAGGAGGAGCGATTGCTATCTTTATCGTGCTTACCTTTGCCGTGCGCTATTTCTCGTCACGAACTCAGCTTAAATCACCACAACTGGACACGCCTTCATTAAAGCAGGCTATGGAGATTGTCGCGCAGTCGCCGAGCAGTCATGGCTATTTAGCCTTAGTGCAAGATAAATCAATCCTATTTAACGAGGATAAAGACGCCTTTCTTATGTATGCAAGGGCCGGACATTGCTGGGTGGTAATGGGCGATCCAATTGGTAATCAACATAAATTTGATGATTTGTTGTGGCAGTTTAGGGAGTTATGCGATGCCTACGATGGTTGGCCGGTGTTTTATCAAGTGACGCAAAAATATCTGCCGAGCTTTTTAGAGCAAGGATTAGGTTTATATAAATTAGGCGAGGAGGCGATTGTTCAGCTCGACCAATTTGACTTACCGTCGAGTCGCTACAAAAGTTTGCGCCAGAGTCATGCCAAGGCGCAGCGTGAAGGCTTAAGTTTTGCAGTGATTGAGGCGAGCCAAGTGAGGGCCATACTGCCGCAATTAGAAGCCATATCATCGACTTGGTTAAAGGCGAAGCAAGGGCGCGAAAAGGGGTTTTCTGTTGGCTATTTCTCTGCCGCTTATCTGTGCTCGACACCTATGGCATTAGTGTATGCAAACGGCGAACTCGTGGCGTTTTCAAATATTTGGGCGAGTGCTGCTCAGGTTGAATTTTCTGTCGATCTGATGCGTTACGAGCCTAAATTATCGAGCAGTAATATCATGGATTTTCTGTTTACTGAGCTATTGCTATGGGGAAAACAGCAAGGCTATCAGAGGTTTAATCTCGGGATGGCGCCTATGTCAGGCTTAACCGACAGAGCGTTAGTGCCATTTTGGACTAAGTTGGCGAAGGTTGTGTATAAGAAGGGTAATAAGTTTTATAACTTTCAGGGGCTTAGAAGATACAAGGATAAGTTTAATCCAACGTGGGAGGCCAAGTATTTGATTTGTTATGGCGGATTATCTCTGCCAATTGTGGTGGGCAGTTTAGTGACATTAACGAGTCGTGGTGCAACCGGTGTATTTAAAAAGTAGGTGAACGATGAATAAATCCTTTGTGAAAATACTAAGCCTTATGATGATGTTTTGCAGTAGCTTTAGTGTCTTAGCCGATGACTTTGCTGACTCACTCGGCTTGACACTTCTGCCGGTCGCTAATAGCGCAAATGATAAAGCGAGTGCGAAAAAGCCGCCCTTAGTCATCTTTATGAGTGGCGATGGTGGCTGGGCTAATTTAGATCAAGGTGTGAGCCAGTTATTGCAACAGCAGGGCTGGCCAGTGGTGGGGTGGAGTTCGCTAAAATACTATTGGAAACAAAAAGATCCCAAGGATGTGACTCAAGATACTATGGCCATTATCGATAAGTACGAGGCCGAATTTGGCACACAAAAGGTGGTATTGGTTGGCTATTCTTTTGGCGCCGAAATTATTCCTTTTGTGCTTAATGATCTGCCACTCAAGTATCGACATAAGATCCTCGGCGGGGTGTTATTGTCACCTTCACAGACGTCGGATTTTGAAGTGCATGTGAGTGAAATCGTCACGTCTAGCAATGAGTCCGCAAGTTATCTGACGTTGCCCGAGGTAAATAAACAGAAGACAGTGCCTATGCTGTGCTTATACGGCAAAGACGATGATGCCCCTAAGCATTTGTGTCCAGTAGTAAAACAGCCGAATGTGACTGTGATGGAGTTAGACGGTGGCCACAGCTTTGATGATGATTACGATAAAGTGGTGACTATCATAAAGCATTGGTTGAAAAGTTAAGTTATCACCCGATATCAGCTTGAATACATTCAGAAAGGAAAGGGCGCTTAATGCGCCCTTTGGGTTTTAGCGAATCGAATGTCGCGTTAATCAGATTTGATAGCTGATATGTTGATGGAAGCGTACGACGAGATCTTCACGCTCTGGGTCTACACCGATATCTGCGGCGAAGGCCTTCAGGGCTGTTTCGACATTGTTCATAAAGCGTCCGAAGCCTGAATCATCACAGTCTTTGGTGCCCGCGACTATGGTGAAGTGCGCGGCTTCGACTAAGTTATCGGCATTCCAGCGACGGATCACTTGCTGCTCAGTCGCATTAGGATCGAACCCTATCATTTGTACTTCGGCTTTGCTGTCGAGTTTTTCAAACTTACTGTTACGCACCAGCGGGGTTAAGCCATTTGCTATCATGGCAAGACGCGTCAGTTGTCTGTTGGCTGCCGCTTTGAGGAAGCAATCTTCAAGGTGTTGATATAAAGGCGTAAAGTCGGTTGCCGAGTCAGGTAATAAACCCTGCTTAAGTTTACGGCTCAGTGGCAAGCTTACTGTTACATAAGTGAGAGAGCTGACGTTCTCTGGTAATTCGCACTTTCTGGCTTTATATCTTGGGCCGATGGCACGCAGTTTATAGCCATAGGTTTCTTTATAGCCCTTGGCTTTTGCGAACAGATCATAGGATAAATGCTGATGGTCGCGGACCTTAACTTTAAGATCGCTTATCGGCATTAAAGGCATCAATTCTGTCAGTAATTCGCGCACTCTAATGTGGAAACTGGCGGAATTACTGCGGATATCTTCACCCGTGGCAAGGAAGACAATGCGCAGTTTACGGGCGCGATAGTTTTCTTGCGAGAATAAATTTTGTGCTTCGTGGTAGGCTGGATTATAAAAAAATAGAATTTGTTCAGTGGTTTGGAAGCAATAGGCTTCGGTGTGGTAACGGACAACAGGCAGTTTATCGTTAGTGATCACGTGGACATTACGCAGATCGTGTTGTTCTGCCAAATTAAATATCAAACGGCTTAAGGTTTGATAACAGCTTTGATAATCAGGATATTGACTCAGTAGTTCATCCGTCACCTTGATTTCGGCTGTGATGTATTGATTGGTACGGGCTTCCTTGGGTATGTACACTTTTTGCTGATGGCTAAGGGACATATTGACTCCTTGTTTGAGTTAACCATTTGCTAACACGAATTTTACTGTTTATCTATAGGGTTAATCTTGCGTTAGAACACGTTTTTATCCGTTGAGCATGAGTTTAGCTAAGTAAGCGGTTCGTTAGCTTAAAATAGCAGCTATTTTATTGGGTTAACGCATTTTCTATCCATGGTTGCATCCAAGTTGCTATCTGTACCTGCGCCTTTTCGTTGGGATGAATGCCATCCCTTTGCATTAATTCTGGATGGGGCGCGATATCCTGCATAAAGAAGGGGATCAACACTATATCCTGGGTTTTAGATATGTCTTGATACACTTGGGTGAACTTTTGGGTATAGCGAGGGCCATAGTTAGGCGGTACCATGATCTCGGTCAGCAGCACTTTTGCGCCGCTATCTTTGGCTAGGGTAATGATTTGGATTAGATTATTTTCGAGTTGCGTTGGGGGGAATCCACGTAAACCATCATTACCTCCTAGCTCAACGACCACAAGATCGGGAGCAACAGAATCGAGCAAGGCGGGTAATCGGCGTAGGCCGCCCGCTGTGGTTTCGCCGCTCACTGAGCCATTGGTAAACTGATGTTCGGGCAGATTTTTTTGCAGTAGTGCTACCCAGCCTGACTGTTCTGCCATGCCGTAGCTAGCGCCTAAGCTATCGCCGAGGATCAGTATTTTTGCCGCGTGAGCGGGCGTGACCATGAGTACACTCAGTAGGATGAATGCCCCTAGGGTCTTCGCCATTGATTTTAATCTTAGCGATTGATACCAGAACGATTTATATAAGAAGGATCCTATGTCTAACGTCATCTTAAAAAACAGTGCCATTAATGTTGTTAACCTCGAAAAATCAGTGATTACTCAGGAAGGAACGCTCACTATCCTCAAGGGCATTAACTTAGATGTCAAGCAAGGTGAGAGTGTGGCTATTCTTGGCCCGTCGGGTTCGGGTAAGTCTACCCTGCTCGGGCTGCTTGCGGCGCTTGATACGCCTACCTCTGGCGAAATTTGGCTCGATGGCGTAGCGTTATCCCCACTGAATGAAGAGCAAAAAGCCGCGCTGCGTAAACAGAAGGTCAGCTTTATTTTTCAATCCTTTATGTTAGTGGATACCTTAACCGCGCTGGAGAACGTCATGTTACCCGCCGAGCTTGCGGGCGTGAGTAATGCCAAGGAAAAAGCGCAGGCCATGTTGGTGCGTGTTGGTTTATCCCATCGCTTGACCCATTTACCCAAACAGCTTTCGGGTGGTGAACAGCAAAGGGTGGCGATTGCCCGCGCTTTTATCTGTGAACCTACAGTCTTGTTTGCCGATGAACCAACAGGCAATTTAGACAGCGTCAACGGCCATAAGATTGCCGATATGTTGTTTGAGCTTAATCAAGAAAGCCATACAACCTTAGTCCTTGTTACCCATGATCTGCTGCTGGCCAAACGGTGTGAGCGTCAACTGGTGATGGATAACGGCCATTTACAGGAAGATATTACTCAAACAGAACCGCTAGCCGATGTTAAGGAGGCTTAATAATGGAGTTAAGTCTGGCATGGCGCCTGTTTAAACGCGAGTTACAGCAGGGACAATTGTTATTGATTATCCTCGCTATTACGCTCGCGGTTTTGTCTGTGAGTGGCTTGGCGCGGGTGAGTGAACGTCTGCAAGTGGCAATTAGTGGTCAAGCTTCACAGTTTATTGCTGCCGACCGTATTATCGATTCGCCGGTTAAAATAGATGCGGCGATTTTGACCAAAGCCGAAGATCTTGGGCTTAAGCATGTGACGAACATGCAATTTAATTCCATGGTCTATTCGGGTGATAAGTTTCAGTTAGTCACAGTTCGCGCCGTTGAAACAGGTTATCCACTCAAGGGCGACATTGAACTCACCAGCGGTAAAACCAAGGCTTTACCCCAAGCGGGAGAAATCTGGTTTGAAACTCGCTTAGGTGGACTCCTCGGTTATCCCAAATCCATCGAACTAGGTAATAGCGAATTTGTGCTCAGCAATGAGATCAGCCGCTTACCCGACGCTGGCTTTAATCCTTTTGCTTCCTCGCCCGTGGTATTGATGCGCATGGAAGATGTCGCCAAAACGGGAGTGATTCAACCGGGCAGCCGCGTGACCTATCTGTATCAATTTGCAGGCGATGAAGCCTCGCTTACGGCTTTTGAGCAAAGTGTTAAACCGCTTCTCAATAGCACCCAGCGCTGGGTCGATGTGCAATCCGGTGACTCGCCGATTGCGGGAGCCGTTAAGCGAGCTGAGCGCTTCCTACTACTAGCCAGTTTGATGGGCATTGCACTGGCCTGCGCCGCGATAGGCATTGCCGCCCAGCGTTATTGTCAGCGCCATTACGATGTGGTGGCCATGCTGAAAACCTTTGGCGCCTCGGCAAAGCAAATTCGGTTGTTGTTCGGCACTCACTTATTGTTAGTGACGTTAATGGGGATTGTGCTTGGCCTTATCGGTGGTGTGTTACTCGATTTTGGGATCAGTTATCTATTGCCGCCCGAAATTGCCGCCTATTCGCCGCCACTCACACGGCCATTACTGCTCGGCGTCAGCACAGGGCTTATCAGCGCCTTTATGTTTTCGGCTTATCCATTGATGCGCTTACTGGCCATTCCGCCACTACGAGTGCTACAGCGTCAGTTAGAAGGCCTACAACTGGGGATGTGGCTGCATCTGCTATTGAGCTTAGGGGCGATGGCGTTACTGGGCTATTTGTATTCCCAAAGTTGGGCTTTGACCCTGACTGTGGTCGCGGCCGTGTTGCTGCTCGGTGTGCTGTTAAGTGTGCTTGGCTTTGTGATGATACGTTTAGGCCACAGTGTCGGCATGAAGACAACCAATCCCTTACAGTTGGCCCTTGCAGGGCTCAGACGTCGTGCGCGGCAAAATGCGGTGCAATTGGTGGGATTTAGCGCCGCACTGGTATTGTTATTGACGATTCTGGCATTAAGACAAGATTTGCTCAACGAGTGGCAAAAACAGTTGCCCGAAAATGCACCTAACTACTTCCTCGTTAATATCGCACCCGACGATGCTAAGCCCTTAAATGATTTTATGACGGCTAAGGGCATTGTTGCGACGGACATTTATCCTGTGATCCGTGGCCGTTTAACACAAATTAACGGCGAAGTGCTGATTTCGAATGAACAGTCTGAAGCGGGTGAAAAGGGCAGAGTGGGTATTTCCCGCGAGTTAAACCTCACGTGGCGTAATACGCTGCCTGCTAACAACGAACTGTTAGAGGGGCATTTTAATCAAGCGGCCGATGAAGTGTCGGTGGAATCTGGCGTGGCGGACCGTTTGGGTATTGGCATTGGCGATAAGTTGACCTATGTGATTGATAATCAAGAGCTCACAGTCAAGGTTGCCAGTATCCGCGCCGTGCACTGGGAAACACTGCAGCCAAATTTCTTTATGATTTTCACCCAAGAAGCTCTCGCGCCCTTTGCTTATACCTCGATGGCGAGTTTCTATCTGAACGATCAAACTACTAATAGCCAAGCGACGAATGACCAGTCAACAAATGACCCAGCAACAAGTGGGCAAGCACTGAATGCCACGCCTAAGGATGCAGTGATCCTTGCGCTTATTCAGCAATTCCCGACCATATCGATCATCGATGTGGGCGCTATGGTGGGGCAGTTACGGCAGATCATAGAGCAAGTGTCGCTATCGCTGACCTTAGTGCTGGCCTTAGTGTTACTGGCAAGTGCCTTAGTCTTGATTGCACAGACTGAAGCGGGCATGGCAACTCGGCAGCGCGAACTGGCGGTGCTGCGTACCTTTGGCGCTTCGGGATGGTTATTGCGCAGTGCAACGGGTTTAGAGTTCGCCTTGCTTGGCGGTATTGCGGGCGTGTTAGCCGTCATAGTGGCCGAATTTGCGTTATATCTACTTAAGACGCAAGTGTTTGAGCTTAATGTGTATATGCACTGGCCTTGGTGGGGAATCGCCCCTGTTTCTGGCGCCTTAATCGTGGCCTTACTTGGGGTGTGGCGTTGCCGACAATTGCTCAGCCAATCTTGCTCTGAACTATTAAAGGCGGGCAGCTAATGGTTGCTTGCATGGGCTAACACTATAAGTTTATGACTTAAGTAGGCAGCGTTAACAACAAAAAGCACTGATGCAGCCAAAGCTCAGTGCTTTTTATTGTCTGGCTGACTGGTTCTGCTGATTCTGCTCAGTTTGAACTTAAACATGCGAGTTTACATTGGCTTACAAATTGACCAGTACTTAAGTTGCTGGCAACAGAACTTAGTGCAACGCAATGGGTCTATTTAACTGAGAAATGCGACTCGCTTATACATGCCATAGAGAGGGAATATATGTTCAAAGGAATAACCAAACTGCTTAAGGATAACCGCTCCTTTTTTCTGTTTATCAGTTTAATGTTAGTGTTCAGGAGCGCTGTGGCTGATTGGAATACAGTGCCATCGGGTTCTATGCTGCCGACTATCGTCGAAGGTGATCGCATTCTGGTGAACAAGATGGCCTACGATCTTAGGGTGCCATTTACCCATATCGCCTTAGTCAAACTGGCGGATCCCGCCCGCGGTGATATCGTGGTGTTCGATTCGAAAAAGGCCGATAAAAAACTCATTAAGCGGGTGATTGCTGTGCCAGGCGATACTGTGATGATGCGGGATAATCGTTTGTATTTGAATGGCGAACCTCTTGGCTACGCATCCCAAGCATTGAGTCCTTATGCTCCCGCTGATGTCACAGAAATGCAGGAGAACTTACTCGGTATGGCCCACAGTATTCGCCTTAATCCTGTCCCTTCAAGGCTCGCCAACTTTGGACCAGTCACTGTGCCAGACGCGCATTATCTAGCGCTGGGTGATAATCGAGATAACAGCGCTGATTCTCGGGTCATTGGCTTTGTGCCACGGGATGAGATTGTTGGCCGTTCAAGCTCAGTGGTTTTCTCCCTCGATTATGATGATCATTACTTGCCTCGACCTGAGCGTCTCATGCGCGAGTTTTAGCATGCGCGGATTCTAGTATTCGTGATGTTGCTCTATAAAGAAGGGCGCCGAATGAGGCGCCCTTTTGTTAGCTGGTTGATTCAAAATGCTTTACTTTAAGCAACTTCTTCAAAAGCGACTACTTCATAAAGCTCAGATAGCCCTGCAAGACAATCAAGTTAACTATGTCGATAAAGAAAGCGCCGACGATAGGCACAACCATAAAGGCTTGGGGTGACGGCCCTGTGCGCGAGACGAGCGCGCCCATGTTCATTACCGCCGTTGGCGTTGCGCCCATACCAAAGCCGCAGTGGCCACCGGTGATCACCGCCGCATCGTAATTACTGCCCATCACTTTGAACGTCACAAAATAGGCGAACACCGCCAGTACTGCGGTTTGCACCAGTAAGATGACTAGCAGCGGGATGGCTAAATCAAAAATCTCCCATAGCTTTAAGGTCATCAAAGCCATAGAAAGGAACAGTGACAAAGCGACTGTGCCTATGACATCGATACTTTCAGTATGGGGCTTATAGCCGCGGGTGAGTTCAGTGATATTGGCTATGATAACGCCAAGGAAGAGAGCATAAACAAAGTCGGGCATTTTGAGCCAAGCTATGCCCGATTGGCTGATCCACAGCGTGAGCCATTTTGAGCCTGCAACACACAGCAGCAGTACAAACAGGGTTTCTAATATGGTTTTGGCTGTAACTTGATCTTCTTCTAACTGATCGTAAGTCACTAAATGCGGATGTTCACTGTGATGCTTGCGACCAATCCCATAGCGAGAAACAAGATTATGTTTACCGATTAATCGCTGCGCAACGGGGCCACCTATAATTCCGCCCATGATTAAGCCAAAGGTCGCAGCGGCCATAGCAAATTCTAAAGTATTGATACCGTAGTTTTCCGCAAAGGTTTGTGACCAAGCGACGCCCGTTCCATGGCCACCCGACAGGGTAATTGACCCTGCGATAAGGCCCATAATCGGGTCGAGCCCTAACAGATTGGCTAAACTGACGCCGACGGCGTTTTGGATAACAATATAAATCGAGGCAACACCCAGAAAGATAAAGACTTTTTTACCACCGCTGAGTAACAGCTTGTAGTTTGCCGAGAGGCCAATCGTGCTGAAAAACATCAGCATTAAGGTATTTTGCAGCGATAAGCTGAAGTCGAGACTGATATTTTGAAAGTGAAGAAATGCGACACCCGCGGCTACAACGAGGCCACCCACTATGGGTTCGGGGATATTATATTGCCTAAAGACACGTACATGGCGATTGATGGAGTGGCCGATAAACAGCACGAAAATGGCAATTAAAAATGATTCTAGCTCGCCAATCGTATAGGTCGTGTGCATGAAAATTCCTTACAAACTGTCTTAGTGTGGGCATTTCAGTGAGCACAATGCCCATTGAGGAGTCACCCATCTTGTTATTAAGTACCTGCTAATGCTGGATGTTAAGCGCTTGATGTCGAGGACAGATCAGTGTCAATCCGATAAAAATTTAAAGGATGAGTGAGCGCGAGTGTGTTTCGTTTTATGGTTTACAGGCCAAGAACAGCAGATTAAATAGCCTGTTCTTGAGCATAAATAACTGTCTATTTATGGGGTGTTGCTGAGTCTATCTGTGGTCAAGGTTGAGGCGATTAATGCGTGCCTCCTATGACCGAATGGAGGCGAGTTTAGCAGAAAAGTGTCGTAATGTCGCTAAATCACATTACAAATCATGATGTTACGATATTGTTTTTCTAGTGTTGCTAAAGTGGCGCTTGTGCTTACGTCAACATCTAGCCTGCCTTAGCACCGAAATTCGTGCGCATTAGCGCCCGAATATGTCGATGTTTTATGCAAGATTCCGCAAGATTGTTAGCATCAGCGTGCTAGCCTATTTGGCTAACACGTCGGTTAAGGCATTGTCGAGGTCACTGAATTGAAACTGAAAACCGGCTTCGAGGGCGCGTTTAGGATAAACAAACTGTCCTTCGGTCAACAGCTCCGACATTTCACCCATAGCCAAGCGTAATGCAAGCGGAGGGGTCGTGATAAGGGCAGGGCGATTGAGTGCTTTTCCAAGTGCTTTGGTAAACACAGCGTTACTGACTGGGTTGGGGGCTGTGGCGTTGAATATGCCTTTGCAATGTTCTTGGCTGAGTAAAAAGTCGATAAGGGAAATGAGATCTTGCACATGGATCCAGCTCATGCCTTGACGTCCATGACCAATTGGGCCACCGAGTCCGAGCTTAAAGGGCGGTAACATTTTCTCTAATGCGCCGCCTTTTCCTAACACAATCCCGATACGGATAATGCAGACGCGGGTTTGCTCAGTATTTGCATTAAGCGCTTCTTGCTCCCATTTTCGGCAGATGTCATGGCTAAACTCAACATGGGCACCACTGGATTCATCGAGCAATTTATCATCATGTCGACCGTAATAACCCACTGCCGAACCACTCACCATGATCTTAGGCGGATTACTACTCTGCTGTATTAGCTGAGTTAATCTTGCCGTGATATCCCAACGGCTATCACAAATCCGCTGCTTCTGGTTTTTGCTCCAGCGCTTAGCTACGATCGGCTCGCCCGCAAGATTCACTATGGCGTCGATATGATTTACGTCGCTCAGCGCATCGAGGCTCTCAAGGTAATGGTGCTGATTACCGAGAATTCTTTGCGTTTGTTGCACTGAACGCGTTAATAACGTCAGTTGATGATGGGGCGCCAATCGTTCGACTAATTGGCGGCCAATAAAGCCGCTTGCGCCAGTGATCAGTATATTCATGGAACCTCTCTTATCGGTTGAGCTCTGAGGATATATACCGAAATAAGGTGTGCAACGATCACTTAGTCTGGCTATTTCTAGCGAGATTATTTCTGATAACACAACTCCATAGAGACTGAATCAGCAAAGCGCAGGGCATGGGGTTTGTCGATTTCGACACTGGCAAATTCAACCCAAGGATGCTCACTGGCGATGGCCAGCGTTTGGCTGGTAAGATTTTCGAGTAATGAGAAACGGTTATTCTCAATCAGCTCAATGATCTTTTTGGTGATAGTGCGGTAATTGAGTGCATCCTCAACATTATCACTGTTACGGGCACGCTCGGCACAATAATGGATCACGACATTGATGATCACGTCTTGGCGATTTTGAATTTCATCTTCTTTAATGCCGATAAAAGTACGAAGTCTTAAGTTTTTAATGCGTATAATCGCGGTTTCTGGTTTCATAATGGCAAATGGCTATCTTAAGCTAAGGTTTCTGAGGTTAAGTGTGTTCTCGGGTTAGCCTAACAATTTTATCTAAGATCAAGAAGGATTTTTAATAAATGACACGACCTAATGCGCCCTCCGCTGCTTACCGTGGCTTTGCGGTTATGGCCTTTGTAGTGATTATTTTGGCAGGGATTAAGGCGGCGAGCCCGATTGTGGTGCCGTTTGTGCTGTCCAGTTTTCTGGCGGTGATTTGTAATCCCGCGATTGGTTTAATGACAAAATTCCGTGTGCCTAAATGGCTTGCGGTGATCCTCTTGATGGGCTTTATTGTGTTGATGGGCCTCTGGTTAGCCTCGGTTGTCGGCAGTTCAGTCAATGAGTTCTCCAAACAATTGCCCCAATATCGGGTGCAGTTAGTCGAGCAATTTGCTTGGATATTAAATAAGTTACATTCCTTCAATATTCAGATTTCGAAGGATCAAGTGTTAGCGTATTTTGACCCTGGCATGGCCTTGTCTATGACCACTAATATGCTGTCGGGTGTCGGCAATGTGATGGCGAATTTATTTCTGATCATCTTAACCATCGTCTTTATGCTGTTTGAAGCACAATCGTTGCCAAAGAAATTGCATCTGGCGCTGGACGATCCCGATATGCGCCTCAAGCAGATTGACCGCTTTTTGCAATCGGTTAATCAGTACATGGTGATCAAGACGCTAGTAAGCTTAGCGACCGGGGTTATCGTCGGTGTCGGTTTAACCATTATTGGCGTGGATTACGCCATGCTGTGGGCGGTGATCGCCTTCCTATTTAATTACATTCCCAATATCGGTTCTATCATTGCCGCCATTCCTGCGGTGTTATTAGCCTTCATTCAGCTTGGCCCTGCGGCAGCGGGCGGTACTGCGCTTTTGTATGTCGGTGCCAACATGGTGATGGGCAATATGATTGAACCTAAATTTATGGGCCGCGGCTTAGGCTTATCGACCTTAGTGGTGTTTTTATCGTTAATTTTTTGGGGCTGGTTGCTAGGTTCTGTCGGCATGTTGCTGTCGGTGCCGCTGACTATGGTGGTTAAAATTGCCCTCGAATCGAGTAAAAGTGGTAACTGGTTAGCCATTTTATTATCGGACGATGTTGAAGATAAGTTCGTGGCCAACAATACGGAAAACTCAAGTTCCGATGGCGATGACGCCGATACAAGTACAACAGAGAGTAAGTAATAGAAGATGCAAAGTTTTATACAAGCGCTAGCGACAATTGAATTGGGTGATGATGCAGTGCGGTTGTTCCACGGCCGCGGAGGACACTACGCGGGTTGTGAACACCTATGTTTAGATTGGTTTACGCCAGTGCTATTGCTGACCAGTTTCACTCCCTTAGCCGATGACGATTTAGCCACATGCCAGCAGGCCATTGCGGCGCGTTGGCAGGCCATTCGTCCCGATAGCCAACTGAATTTAGTCTACCAATACCGCAGTGCGGGCGAGACCTTTACTCAAGTGCTGCAAGGCGAAGTGCCTGAGCCGCATATTGTTAGTGAAAATGGCGCACGCTTTCAGGTGCATTTAATGCGCGGACAAAACCACGGTTTATTCCTCGATATGGCCAACGGCCGCGAGTGGGTGAGAGCAAATGCCCGCTATAAAAAAGTGCTTAATTTATTTGCCTATACCTGTGGTTTCTCGGTGGCGGCATTGCAAGGCGGCGCCGATGAAGTGGTCAATATGGACATGAGCAAAGGCGCATTAGGCATAGGCAAACAGAATCATTTGCTGAATGACTTTAGTGCGGGAGCACGTTTTTTAGGCCATGATATTTTTAAATCTTGGGGCAAACTGAAAAAGCTCGGTCCCTACGACATTATTGTGGCCGATCCACCGAGCAATCAAAAGGGCAGTTTTGTCGCGACTAAAGATTATGTACGTTTAATCAGGCGTTTACCTGAGTTACTTGCCGAGAATGGCGAAGTGTTACTCTGCCTCAATGCACCCGAGCTCGATACCACTTTCCTACGCCAGCAGGTCGCAGATGCGGCGCCAGCACTCGAATACATAGAGCGCTTAGCCAATCCGCCAGCCTTTATGGATGTGTCTGAAGAGAAGTCGCTTAAGGTGCTGCGTTACCGTTTATCGGCTCAAACCTAGTCTTGATTTAGCTTAATAGGCCAGTATTAACTGGCCTTTTTTGTCGGTTTTTAATGAAGCTAAATGGAAAATTTAATTGCTGATTTTAAAAGTGCAACAAATATGGATGTGCAAACTCAATGCAACCTTGCTGCCAAACTAGCTTGAGTGTTGAGCTTTTTACGCGGTCACTTGTTTATGAGCAAATGGCTACTCAGTCATATAATCGCCCAATCATTAGCTTAAACGCTCCGTCAGTAGCTTAATCGTTCAGAGAGCTGCGATTGTCCAAAGGTTTCAATCACTTTACTGACTTGATGTTGATCTAAGTGTTTGAGGGCGGAAATTTCATCATAAAGCCTGTCCTGAACATCTAATGGCATATTCATGTGCTCCATAAACATGCGGATCCCTAATACATCGCCGTGGCTAAATAATGTCGTTAGTGTGGTGGCTTCAAGCTCAATGAGTGCGTTCATATCTTACCTCCTACTCGCGTCATTACTTAATTGATAGCAGCTAGCGTCACACTTCCCTAGATTCATTGTTTGTAAGCGATTTCTGTTAATAGCGTTTGTGCATATAGGGCTGCATTTAAATGGCGTCATGGGCGGCTAAATATCATCGTCAAAGATGAAAGGCTTTCAGTTTTTAGAACAGATTTTGAGCCTTAAAAGTGATAAGACGCCTTAAGTGGCATTGGTTCTCGAACAAAACTGAAAGTTTTCTGTAATTATGATTTTGGCTTTGTTATACTCCTGCCCACGGAATATATCCCTTTCCTCATAGGCAAAATGTCAGCATAGAATGACATGCCTCTGCGACCTTACCCAATCAAGCAGGAGTTGTTATGGAAGTTCATGAATACGAAAATGCTTATTATCAAGTGAAAGACGATGTACTGACGTCTTTACCTGCTGAAAGCGAAGAAGAAGTGATCCAGGCTTAATCGATAGCGATTAACTGACGGTACTTATGAGTTCGACGTAACAAAACAAGCACATTGAAATAGCAACCTTAGGGTTGCTATTTTTTTAGCTGAAATCGGCGCTAGGATTGAGCGCATGAGAAGACATGCGCAATAAAAGTGGCGAGCGGGAAGGGAGATTAGCCGTTTACTTTGCGCTTTTCTGGCATCAGCTCGACGATAGTCCACTTACTGCCAATCTTGTGAAGGCGTATGGTCCTGTCATCAATCCACGGCTGACCGCCTTTAAGCCCTTTCATTTTGATCACGACAATGACGTCTTTGGTAAATTTACGGAAGAAGTCGATATCGATATCATCAATTTCCATTTCAACATTGGTCATCGACAGGCCGAGCATATTACGCTGCACCGCGGCGGCAATATAGTAATGGGTGAGCACTTGTTTAATTGGCTCATCGACAAATTGCTTGGCTTGTTCAACATCGCGATCGACATAAATCGCTTTAAAAAAGCCTAAGCTCACTTCTTCGGGTGATAACTGGCGTTGATCTTCCGTCGAGGGATCGCCACAACCAAAGAGGAACAGCAGGGAGATAAATAATAGAGTTCGCATAAATTTTAGTTATTGGAATTTGTTCTGAGTATCGCGATTTTAGCCCTAATGCACAAGTTCTGTCGTTATTTGCGATCTACTGGGAAATGCGTTGACTCAAGCCTATTGAGTGTGGCATATAGTTAGGAGGCATATAAAAAGGTTATCCACAGAAACTGTGGAAAACTATGTTGAAGACTTCAGTGATACTTTGTAAGTCACTGATATTGTCTTGCTTTATCTGCTGGTTAAAAAGTGACGCTTTTCAGTTTTCCGCCATGTTCCACTTTCAGTTGTGGATATTTTTCGCTGTTTACTCACCTTATTAACATCGCTTAATTCGTTTTCCCTCGTATTTTGTCTGCTTATTTTGCCATATTGGCTTTGTTATTGAGCCATTATCGCAGCGCGATAGCCTTGCTTAAGCTAAATTTGAGCATAAAAAAGCACCGGTAAGTACCAGTGCTTTTTGCGCGTAACGCTATGCAGATTTCGCTGTGTTAGCCTTTAGCTGCGTCGTTTTGTGCTGCTTGAATTGCCGTTAGGGCGATAGTGTAGACGATATCATCGACTAACGCGCCGCGAGATAAGTCGTTCACAGGTTTGCGCATACCTTGCAGCATAGGACCGATACTGATCAGGTCCGCGCTTCGCTGTACAGCCTTGTAAGTCGTGTTGCCTGTATTGAGGTCTGGGAACACGAAAACGGTGGCTTGGCCAGCGACAGGACTATCAGGTGCCTTAGAGCGAGCAACATTTGGCATAACCGCCGCATCGTATTGCAATGGACCATCAATAATCAGATCTGGGCGTTTTTCTTTGGCGATACGGGTCGCTTCACGCACTTTATCCACATCAGAACCAGTACCTGAGTTGCCGGTTGAGTAGCTGATCATTGCCACTCTTGGCTCAATACCGAAGGCTTTTGCTGATTCCGCCGATTGGATGGCGATATCGGCTAATTGCTCTGCATTGGGATCTGGGTTAATTGCGCAGTCACCGTAAACAAGCACTTGATCTGGCATCAACATAAAGAAGATGGACGACACTAAGCTTGAGCCCGGTGCCGTTTTGATCAATTGCAGTGGCGGACGAATGGTATTGGCCGTGGTGTTAACCGCGCCAGAAACGATACCGTCAACTTCGTTTTGCGCCAGCATCATAGTGCCGAGCACCATGTTATCTTCTAACTGTTCACGGGCCACGACTTCAGTTAAGCCTTTGCTGCGACGTAGATCTAACATAGGTTCTACGTAGCGGTCGCGGACCTCTTCTGGATCGATAATGATCACGCCTTCGCCAAGCACCACATCTTGCTGTGCAGCGATACGCAGAATTTCTTCTTTTTTACCTAAAAGTACACAGCGAGCGATACCGCGTTCGGCACAAATGGCCGCCGCTTTAATCGTACGCGGCTCATCACCTTCTGGCAGCACCACAGTCTTGTGGGCGGCGCGCGCCAATTCCGTGAGTTTGTAACGGAAAGCGGGTGGTGATAGGCGATGCTCACGGGGCGAGTTTTTAGTGACGCTTTCAATCCAGGTTTGGTCGATGTGGCTGGCCACATAATCCTGCACCAGATCAATACGAACCGCGTCATCTACAGGTACTTCATGGTCGAAACGTTGAATGTTGAGCGAGGTTTGCCAAGTGTTGCTGTCGATTAAGAACACAGGTAAACCGGTTTCAAAGGCCTGTTCACACAGCTTAAGAATTTCTGGCTCTGGCTCGTAGCTACCCGTCAACAGCAGGGCACCAATTTTCACGCCGTTCATGGCCGCAAGACAGGCTGATACGATGACATCTGAGCGATCGCCTGAGGTCACAAGTAGTGAATCAGTCTTAATATGGGTCACCATATTAGGGATACTGCGGGCACAGAACGTCACTTTACGCAGACGACGAGTATGCATTTCGCCGGCATTAAGAATGCGTGCGCTTAAATGCTTCGCCAGATCCGAGGCACGTGGTGCAACAAGATCGAGGTTGTATGGCACGCTACCTAAAATACGCAGTGGGCTTTTACCTGGCATTTGGAACATGCTGGCCGCATCAGAGCGTTGAACACCTTGGTGATCAAAGACTTCAGAGAGATCAGGGCGCGCGCGACCTTCATCGTCAACGGGGGCACCAATCTTGTTGATCACAGCGCCAATCAACCGTTTGTTCTTTTTCCCGCCCCAAGAGTTGTAGGCGATTTCAAGGCGGTTCATCAACCCAGTTGAAGTATCGCTACCCGGCGTGGCAATAAAAATCACGTCTGCATCCATAGCTTTAGCGATGGCATAGTTCACATCGTCGGCAAAGGGATGGTTACGGGTTGGCACTAAACCTTCAACAATTAAGGTCTCAGTGTTGCTGGCGCAATCGGATGCACGGGCAATGATTTGCTCCATTAATACGTCGGTTTGGTCAGCACGAATTAAGGCTTCGGCATGGGCCATGTCGAAGGGCTCTAACGGATTCACCGTCGGCGATTTACTCAGAATAGTGGTTGAGCGTTCTGGGCCGTTATCATTAGGTCTAAGTTGGGAAATCGGCTTAAAGAACTGAACTTTAACTCCGTGGCGCTCCAGTGCGCGAACCATCCCAAGGCTTAAGGAGGTCAGGCCGACTCCGGTACCTATGGGGATTAACATAATATTACGAGACATAAAAACCTCTAGTTTCGATGGTTTTTGGCAGAAGAGTTTCTGCAAATTTGCTTGTGAGTATGGCTATGTAAAGCGTAAAGCCGTTTGGGTGAGCAAACGGCTTAGGTCATTTTTTATTTGTTGATCAGTTTAATTGAATCTTCGGCGATCACCCATTCTTCGTTCGTTGGGATCACCATGGCAATCGTGCCTTTATCTTGAGTGATGATGCCTTTCTTACCGAAACGTGCCGCTTTGTTGCGTTCGCTATCGACATGGAAATTGAAGATTTCCAGCATATTGAGCACTTTTTCACGGATTAAGTCTGAGTTTTCACCAATGCCGCCGGTGAAGACGACTGCATCTAAACGGCCCAGTGGCACAGTGTAAGATGCGATGTATTTGGCTAAACGGTAGCAGAAGATTTCTAAGGCTAAGGTCGCGCCTTTATGACCGTCTGCGTATCCTTCTTCGATACCGCGACAATCGTTAGTCAGCTCGGAAATACCCAGCAGACCACTTTGCTTGTTCATCAGGTTATTCACTTCTTCTAAGGTGTAACCCAGTTGATGAACTAAGTGATAGATGATTGAAGGGTCAATATCGCCACAACGTGTGCCCATGACCAAACCTTCTAATGGGGTTAAACCCATAGACGTGTCGACACTTTTGCCGCCTTTGATGGCAGTCACTGACGCGCCGTTGCCTAGGTGAGCACAGATAACGTTGGTTTCTTCAATGGGCTTGTTGAGCATTTTTGCCGCTTCACGGCTAACGAATAAATGACTCGTGCCATGCATGCCATAACGACGGATACCGTGTTCACGGTATAACTTGTAAGGTAGGGCGTAGACATAGGCTCTGTCTGGCATGCTTTGGTGGAAAGCGGTATCAAATACAGCAACCTGTGGCAATTTAGGGAAAGAGGCAATGGCTGCGCGGATGCCGATAAGGTGAGCAGGATTGTGCAGGGGTGCGAGTGAAGCACAATCTTCGATACCTTTGATCACGCTTTCGTCGATGATCACAGAACGAGTGAACTTTTCACCGCCGTGAACGATACGGTGGCCAACGGCTTGAATTTTCGCTGCTAATTCAGGTTGTTCCGCAAGGATTTTATTAACAATGTATTCAACTGCTTCACGGTGAGCCGTAAATGCGCCTAAGGCCGCTTCATGTTTTTCGCCGTTGATTTTCCATTTAATGCGCGAGTCTTCTAAACCAAAACATTCGGCTAAGCCAGAAATTTGATCGTCACCTGTTTGCGCGTCAATGACGGCAAATTTGAGAGAAGAGCTACCGCAATTGAGAACTAAAACCAGATTATTTGACATGTGTAAACCCTTTGCCATTGTGTTTAATATAACGATTCAAAAAAATTAGGATCTGCGGTGTTTTTACCATAACAGTCTTGGGGCGATTCGCCAGATTGTGCTATGGTAAAAGCAGTATTCCATTGTAGTTGGTGTCTAAAATTGAGCATTAAGATCCTCAAAACCTTAGGTGATGGTCATCAATATATGAAGACTTGGCCTATGGTTAGACAACTGGGTTTTTATTTCCCTGAGTATCGGGTCGTCCGAGCGACTCAGCTCGCCATACTGGTGATGCCATTGTTAGCGTTTTTTGTGAGTATGAGCCAGCTGTATATTCACGGTTGGGCATTTCTGCCCCAAGCTGTCACTCTCGGTTTATTTTTCATCAGCTTACCGTTACAGGGGCTGCTGTGGTTAGGTTGGCGAGCGCGCCATCCATTACCGTTAACGCTGTTCGACTGGAGTAACCAGTTGAGTGCGAAGTTGTCGTCCATGGGTATCAATTGCCACACTTTAGGTGCTAAAGCCTGTTATCTCGATATGGCACTGATTTTAAAAATAGCCTTTGAGCGTTTAGATGCCAGTTATTGGGAAGAACTTTAGGCCGTTGCCGCTGTTATCCGTGTTGGCTTTTCTATTACTGTGGATTAATAAATCGCGTTAATCCCTTGCCCAACAAATACCGCTTTGATCTTTTCCATGGTTTCTCGGCTCGGTGGTGATATGCCATCAAGTTGATAGCTTTCGCCCATGGCTTCCCACTTGTGTTTACCTAATTCGTGATAGGGTAGTAATTCTACCTTTTCAATGTTTTTCATGGGCTTAATGAACTCGGCCAGTTGTAATGCCGATGCTTCATCGTCGGTAAATCCGCCCACCACCACATACCGTATCCAAGTCGCTTGATTACGCTCTGCCAAATACTGCGCAAATTGCAATGTTCTATGGTTGCTGACTTTGGTTAACTCAATATGTTTTTCATCGTCCATGTGCTTGATGTCGAGCAGGACCAAGTCAGTGTGGTCGAGTAACTCATCAATCACTGGCGTGTACTTACGTACAAAACCATTGGTATCTAAACAGGTATGAATACCTTCTTGCTGACAGGCTGTGAATAATTCGGCGACGAATTCTGCCTGTAAAATGGCTTCACCACCACTGGCCGTAACACCACCATTGCTGGCATCGAGAAAAGGCCGATAGCTGATGATTTGACTCATTAACTCATCGACCAAAACTTCTTTTCCGCCATCAAGATCCCAAGTGTCACGATTGTGGCAATACTGGCAGCGCATTAAACAGCCTTGCATAAAGGTGATAAACCGTATGCCTGGACCATCGACTGTGCCAAAGGATTCCACTGAGTGGATCCGACCGATAACTGCCATTGTGACTCCTGTTAAAATAAGTGAGGCTGTAGCACAGTGTACTACAGCCTTGACTAATTTAGCTTACAGACCTTTGGTGAATGTACGCGTGATCACATCTTGTTGCTGCTCTGGCGTCAGTGAGTTGAAGCGCACTGCGTAGCCAGAAACACGGATGGTCAGCTGTGGATACTTGTCTGGATGCTTAACGGCATCTTCGAGCATCTCGCGGTTCATCACGTTGACGTTCAAGTGTTGGCCACCTTCTTTTTTGTCATTGTGGTCGAAGTATCCGTCCATCAATGCCGCTAAGTTGGTACGGCGAGCATCATCATCTTTACCCAGTGCATTTGGCACGATTGAGAAGGTATAAGAGATACCGTCTTGAGCGTGGGCAAATGGGAGTTTTGCCACTGAAGTTAAAGAAGCGATTGCGCCTTTTTCATCACGGCCATGCATAGGGTTTGCACCCGGTGCAAATGGCGCACCTGAACGACGACCATCTGGTGTGTTACCGGTTTTCTTACCATAAACCACGTTTGAGGTGATGGTCAGAATTGACTGAGTTGGGATCGCATTGCGATACATTTTACGGTCGCGAATTTTCGCCATAAAACGTTCAACTAAGTCACAGGCGATATCATCTACACGTGGGTCGTTGTTACCAAATTTTGGATAGTCACCGCTGATATCGAAATCAACTGCTATGCCGTTTGCATCACGAACCGGTTTTACGGTGGCGTATTTGATGGCAGACAGTGAGTCGGCTGCGATAGATAAACCCGCAATACCACAAGCCATAGTGCGACGTACGTCTCTGTCGTGCAGCGCCATAAGCGCGGCTTCGTAAGAGTACTTATCGTGCATGTAGTGGATTGAGTTCAGTGCAGTGACATATTGAGTCGCTAACCAATCCATTAAACCGTCTAAGCGATTCATCACATCATCAAAGTTGAGCACTTCGTCTGTGATCATGTCTGCTTTAGGGGCAATCTGGATTTTCAGTTTTTCGTCTACGCCGCCGTTAATCGCATACAGCATGGTTTTCGCTAAGTTAGCGCGAGCACCGAAGAACTGCATGTGTTTACCCACAACCATAGGGCTCACACAACAGGCGATTGCATAGTCGTCTGATTGGAAATCTGGACGCATTAAGTCATCGTTTTCGTATTGGATTGAGCTAGTGTCGATAGACACTTTGGCGCAATATTTTTTGAAACCGATTGGCAGTTTATCTGACCATAATACTGTGATGTTTGGCTCTGGACTTGGACCCATAGTGTAAAGGGTGTTCAAGAAACGGAAGCTTGATTTAGTCACTAACGTACGGCCATCTAGACCCATACCGCCGATTGACTCAGTCGCCCAAATTGGGTCGCCAGAGAACAATTCATCGTATTCTGGAGTACGTAGGAAACGTACCATACGCAGTTTCATCACGAAATGGTCAATCATTTCCTGAGCTTGTTGCTCAGTTAAGGTGCCATTTTTCAGATCGCGTTCAATATAGATGTCGAGGAATGAAGAGGTACGGCCTAATGACATCGCCGCGCCGTTTTGGCTTTTCACTGCGGCTAAGTAACCGAAGTAAGTCCATTGAATTGCTTCTTGTGCAGTGGTCGCTGGGCGAGAAATATCGCAGCCATATTTGGCAGCCATTTTCTTCATTTGACCTAGTGCACGGTGTTGCTCTGCGATTTCTTCACGTAATTGGATAACATTTGATAATTCTTCACCCGCTTCGAACTGCGCTTGCAGTGAAGTGAATTGGGCAAACTTATCTTTCATCAGGTAATCGATACCGTAAAGTGCAACACGGCGATAGTCACCAATGATACGGCCACGGCCATAAGCATCAGGTAAACCTGTTAAAATACCTGATTTACGGCAAGCCATAATTTCTGGGGTGTAAACATCGAACACACCTTGGTTATGGGTTTTACGCAGTTCTGAATAGATGTATTTAACGTCTTCATCTAGCACGCGGTCGTAGGCCGCGCATGAACTTTCCACCATGCGGATACCACCATTAGGCAACATAGCGCGTTTTAGCGGCGCATCTGTTTGTAAGCCAACGATAGTTTCTAATTCTTTGTTGATGTAGCCAGCGTCGTGGGAAGTGATGGTAGAGACCATCTTAGTATCGAAATCAACAGGCGCGTGGGTACGGTTTTCCTGTTTGATGCCTTCCATGACTTTATCCCACAGGATTGTGGTCGCTTCGGTAGCACCGGCAAGGAAGGATTCGTCGCCTTCAAAAGGCGCGTAGTTTTGTTGGATAAAGTCACGTACATTGACTTCAGATTTCCAATCGCCAGGGGTAAAGCCTTCCCATGCGTTGGCAAACAGTTCAGTTTTTTCGGTCATCGTACTAATACCTTCTGGTTAAGATAAAGGTTATTGGCAATCAGCGTGAAGCGATGCTGAGTATAAGCCAATAGCTAATTCCTGAAATAAAGCTCCCTTCATGATGACGCCCTATGATGGGAACTGGATTTTGAAGTGCTCGTCACTCCAAAAGTCTGTCTATTGATACCCGATAAGATGACAAATATTCGCTTACTTTGATTATCGGCTACCGATCAATCTCTTTTATAATTGGTAAGACCAATTGTCCATAAGCATATTAACATAGGTCTGTCGCTATCGCATCTTAAACGGATTGGTTTGTGCTGGCTTAATCCCAAATTTGCTAGCTAGGTAGCATTTTTTTACTACTATTAGGAATACAGCACGCTTTTCTACTTGGTGTGACATTCAAACTTGTCACTCCTTAAATCACTAAGCCTTTGGTTGTTGCCATTTACTGTCCCCCTTTATTTGGGAGAAATCTATCCTCGTATCGATTGATTTTTGCTGGGGTCGCGTGAGGGGCGAATAAACTAGGTATAACTGCGGCAGTTTTGTTGATGGCTTAGTAGCAAGCTCCCTGTTAGCCATTTGTATTAATTGTAGTTTATTCGCTAACCTTGTTGATTTTTGGGCATGCTGTAGGGCCTCCATCGGGCAAAACGCTAATGCCTGAATCTTGCTAAAAATTATAAAAGAGTGGCTGCGCAAGGTTTCGGCTGCTTATCAGGTATGTTATCGCTTATCACACGGCTAGACTGTCAAGACAGAGGCGTGGGGCGCTGGCGGAGCCAATCCTGTCGATATTGAAGTGTGAGAGACAATCTATTGCTACATCTATGCTTCAGTGCCAAATCAATGCTTCAGGGGAGAGTCGAACTGAGTTTACTGAAGCTGATTTTAGTCATCCGTTTTATTGCGAGTTTGAGCATGAGTGTGTTCGCGAGTTACATAAGCTTACGGTGGAAACGAGTTATTTTAGGGTAAAGACGACCTGAAAACATGTCATCCTGATGGGTGATATTGTTTGATTTTTGGTAAGACCAATTAACCTTTTGTGTTTTTGGCTTCAAAGTTTTCACATTTTTGGTGTGAATAACATCACGCTTTAGCAATATCTACTTCACAGCATGAGCGCGTTGTATGGTACAAAGCGAGACTTTAGTGAATCATCATTTTCAGCAAATCAACATCTCGGTTTTGATTCGTGCTATCTGCGCAATGGCGCTGCAGGAGAGATATATGCTACGCATTCAAGTCTGTTTATCTGAAGTTGGAGTCATGCAATGAAAAGCCCAATTCCATCATCAACCCCAACTGTGATAAATAGCGCCCACGAAGCGCCACAGGTTTCTGCGCACTTTAGTTGTTATAATCAGGCGGAAATTTACGGTACCAGCAAAGTGGTTAAAGCGCCTTGGCAATCTTTTGGCTTGGCTGTGTTTGCAGGTGCTTTCATCGCCTTAGCCTTTGTATTTTATCTCACTGTGACCACAGGTGCTGGCGATGCGCCTTGGGGTTTAGTTCGCTTAGTGGGTGGAATAGCCTTCAGTTTAGGTCTGATCTTAGTGGTTGTTTGCGGCGGAGAACTGTTTACCAGTTCCGTACTCAGTACCGTGGCTTGGGCACAAAAACATGTCTCTGGCGCAGAGTTACTCAAGTGTTGGTGCCGGGTTTATGCGGGCAATTTTGTCGGCGCTATACTGATGGTTTGTTTGATCACCGCCGCCGGCATGTATGAACTCGATGGTGGTCACTGGGGATTAAATGCCCTTAAAGTGGCGCAACACAAACTGCATCACTCTTGGATCCAAGCTTTTAGCTTAGGTATTTTGTGTAACATGTTGGTGTGTTTAGGCGTGTGGATGACCTTCGCCAGCCGTGATGTGTTAACAAAATCCCTACTGTTAATCTTACCTGTGGCCATGTTTGTCAGCAGTGGTTTTGAACACAGTATCGCTAACCTGTTTATGGTGCCTATGGGCATGATGATCCAATCAATCGCCAGCCCAGAATTCTTCGCATCTTTAGGTGTGACTCAAGAGCAGTTTGCCGATTTAACCGTGACTAACTTTATATTCAACAACTTAATCCCAGTCACCTTAGGCAATATTGTCGGCGGCGGTGTGATAGTAGGTTTAGGTTATTGGTGGGTAGAGCAGGGAAAAACGACGTCAAGCGATCCACACAAAGCTCACCATGAACACTTTTCTGCACCCCATTCACATACCGAAAAACCTCAACATGCGAGCGAGATTAAGCTGACTAAGCATTCTTAGAACGCCTTTAATTATCAGTCTGAAGTGAAAGTGCCCAGCAAATCGCTGGGCATTTTTATGCTTATTCATAATAATGTGATCGTAGAAGAGCGACTTGAAATCTTATGATTTCATATAAATAATTGTTTATAAAGTTTTTTATGTCTTGCTTCAGAAAGTTGTAGCTGAAAAAAACTCAGCTCTCGGTAAATAGCGTTGTAGCGGTTGAGGGGATTAAGATGAAAGTCATTTGTTTAAGCAGTTTGATATTTTAATGGTTAAAAAAACGGCATCAGATGATGCCGTTTTAATACAAATCACTTTAAATTAAAATTTAAAGCTTGCCGTTGTATGGAAGAATCTGCCTACGTTGTCGTAGGAGGCAGAGCCTGCACCAGTACCTGTTGTTCCGTATGGCAAGTCACGGTCGAATACGTTATCAATACCAAATTTCAATGTAACGCCTGTATCAAACGCATAGGCAACAGAGATATCACTGATGAAATAATCACTATACTCCATATTACTGCTTGGGTTAGCGTTACGTGCAAGTTCTTTGTCAGTGTATAAACTTACGCCTTCAATAAAACGCGTTCTCCAGTTGGCGCTCCACTGGGCAATAGAATAATTCAATGACCAGTTTGCTTGCCATTTCGCATAACCTAATGTGCCTGCTAGTTCCTCAAAATCATCGGGCTTATCTTGGAATGAAAAGTTTTTACGCTTAAGCAAACGAGTTGCAATAAGGTTTGTACGGAAGTCACCACCGAATGCATCAAAGTTATAGCCAATATCAAAGTCAATACCAGCGGCTTCTAATGCTGCGATATTAAGTGAAGAGCTTCTAATTGTTGTTATTTCATGGGTTGTTGGGTTACGGGTTAGTAATGCGCAGTACTCATTATTAATTCCTGAGGTTGAATCTACACAGCGGTCAATAATATCTTGAGCACTAACTGAATCAATAGCGTTATCAATTGCTATATTCCAATAGTCAGTAGTAATAGATAAGCCATCGATGAAGCCAGGTTGATATGCAAATCCAACTGTATAACTTGTTGATTCTTCAGGGTCTAGGTCCCTGTTGCCGCTAGTTACGCCCTCAACTCTTTTTGAATCATAATCAGAGTTAAAATCTGTCGGAATGCCTAGAGCTGCACAGTTGGCTTTACGTACATCTGGATTGCTTAGATCATTTAAGTATTTAGTGCGGCATGAGTCTTCAATACTGAAGAAGGTTTGGCTCTCAGCACCATATAACTCACTGATATTTGGCGCTCTGATGGCTTCTGAATAAGTCGTCCGAACACGTAGATCATCATTCACTTCCCAACTTAGGCCTGCTTTCCAGGTAGTAGCGTTCCCGATAGTGCTGTAATCTGCAAAGCGAACCGCTAACTCCATATCAAGTTGACGGATCATTGGTAGATCTGCAAGTAGTGGAACACTGACTTCTGCAAATACTTCTTTTACATCGAAGTCACCTTTATCTTCACCTAAGGTATTGAAGAAGGTCCCTTTAACGTTTGATGGCTCAAAAATTTCGCTTTCTTCTTTACGGTATTCAACACCAGTTGAAAAACCAACAACACCAGCAGGCATGTCAAACAGAGCAGAATTTGTTAAAGAGCCACCTAAAACGGTTTGTTTGATGACAGATGTGCCTGTTGAGGTCGTATTGACGTAATCAATTGCGGCTTGACTAGGCTTGCCAAACCCTAAAATGTCAAGGGCAACACATCCTGCTGCTCTTGCATTTTCGTCACGACATACCGCGTTACCATTTACATTGATTGAATCTAATGCGTGTTGATAGTTAGCGAGCACGAGGTTGTTTTTATTCACTCGTTCGAGATCGGTTTGGCCATAAATACCATAAACATCATAATCCCAGTCTTCAAAGACTAGGCCTTCAAGACCGAGTACGTAGCGTTGGGTTTCTCGAGTATCGTCTTCAATACGCTGACCTAGGTCTGTCATAAAGCGTCGGATATTGATGCTATCGAGTGGTGCAGGATTACCATCGGCATCCTTATTGGCTTTCATTAATGCCACTAGTTCTGGGCTAATGAATGCGTTATCAATTTTTATATCGGTATTTTTTAGAGGGTCACTACCTTTACCAAAAAAGAATGCAGGTTGACCTTCATTTGTAGATTGGCTATTGACATATTTCGCTTCGAAATATGCATTCATATTGTCATTAACTTGGTAGTTTGTTTTAAAGTTAATGTTATAACGTTCAAATTCTGGCTGTAATTCTACAAATTGATTGAGGTTAGTATAATCGCAATCAACACAGTAAATACCGTCTACTTTGGGACCAGAATAAACATCACGCAATGAACCATCAGGATTGAACGTTTTCCAACCATCTAAGAAGAAGGTTCCAGCATTACTGATAGTATAGTGTCCACCGTTTGGAGTGTAATATTTATCAGGATCTGACGGGTTATTAGAATCGATAGGCTTACCATCTGGCCCTATCGGGCGGTTGGTATTCTTTAAATTAGTAAATGAAGTTGATGTTTCATCTCGGTCGAATGCTCTTAATTGATTTTGAGCACTGTATTCAACCGCAAAGGCAACATTACCGCGATCTTGATCGAAATTAGTACCGTAAGATAATGCTAAGCGATCCTTAGAAAGCGGATTATCTCCAGCCCAACCTTTCGTTGCAGAAACATCTAATCCTTCAATGTCTTTTTTTAGAATAAAGTTGACAACACCAGTCACGGCGTCAGCACCATAGATGGCTGATGCGCCACCGGTAATGACTTCAACTTTTTCAACCCAACTACTAGGAATCGTATTTACATCAACTGAAGATGTTCCCGCAGAACTTGCAACATGTCGTTTACCATTAACAAGCACTAGAGTTCTATCCGTTCCCATGCTTCTTAAGTCTAAAAGGTTTAAACCTGAAGTACCAATATTACGTCCTGAGTTAGCTAAGGAATATGTATTGCCTAGCGCTGGCAATTGATTCAGTGCTTCACCAATGTTTGTTGCACCAGTTGATAGCAGCTCGTCTCCAGTAATGACTGTGACAGGCGTAGGAGCTATCGCTCCTTCTCTAATAATACGAGATCCTGTTACTTCAATACGTTCAACTTTTGCACCGTCTTCAGCAGCAAATACAGCAGACGTAGATAAAGCGGCTGTGGCAGCACCGCTGATTAACGCAAAGCGAACCGCTTTGGCTAATGTAGAGTTTGCGCGCATTTTATTCTCCCTTAACACATGTTGTATGTTTATTTTTTATTTTTCTTAAATGGTTACTTATGTAAATAATAAGTGCTCATTTAATTCAGTTCAGGATATAACCACAAGAAAATAACAAGTGCAATATAGGTTTTTAATGGCGCTGGTTGATAATTTGTTAACGTTAATGTTTTTTTAGATGCTAAGGCGAAGTATCTTAAGCTAAAAACTATGGACTGTAGGATATTTATGATGATTTGTGTTTTTATTTTGTTTAAATTGTTTTTTTAAGGTTTATTTTTGGTTTTCTATATAGTGTTTTTTGTTTTGTTTTTTGGGTGTAACGTCGGGTTGTGGAAATATTTTTTTGTGATTATTTTCATGTAGAAAAAATACAAGCTGATTAATATATGGTTTGCCATTCTATATATTTGGAATTAAAAGCTTTAGGTGTTATGTGGTATAAGGTTTTTTGTGCGGTTTAATTTAATGTAAATTTGTTATTCACGATTTTTATTGATGGGCTCAATAATTACAGTGCGCAGTCCTGTAAAGGTTGATAAGTAATCTTTTTTGAAGTGAATGCCAAATTTATAATTGCTTAAATACAAAAGGAAGGTGAATAGATATTCGCCTTCCTTTTGGTTTATGGTCTAGTTTAAAAATAATCTCTCATGTAAAACAATTACATTTTACAAACTGCAATTCTGTTTATTTACTCTCAAGTATTACTGTTTGCTCTACCGCTTTAAAGCGTACTGGAAAGTAGTGTGCTAAATAGCGTAGAGCAACATAGGCAACCACTAAGGTGGCGATCACAAGCTCGAATTCTGCTAAGTATTTTATCCATATCGCTAACTCACCCATGTTATTGAACTGGGTTAGCCAAGTGGCGGTTTTAAAGAGCGCGGTAGCACCGATCACCATAGGGAAGGTAAAGGCTGCGTATCCCGGGCTAAAGGGCAGCTTTAGCAGGTGAAAGAAGGCTAAGTAGATGATGCTCGTCATCAAAATGGCGATGCTCAGTAGTAGGGCAACTAAGGGAATTGACGCCTGCTCGCAAACGGTTAGATAACCTGCGAGTGATAAACTAGCGGGCGCCGCGAGAATCGCAATGGTTGGTTTAGCTGCGTCGGGTATTGCCTGACAGAAAATGAGGCGATAGAGCATTAAAGGCAGCATGATTAAGTAAGCTAACATCCCAAAAACCAAAATAGCGTTGGCTAACCATTGGTAATCAGATACAGGGAAAGACACCGCCGCGACGATAATGCCAATCGGTGGTACGAACCAGCTTGGCACCATGTGCTCGAGTTTAAAATCAATGGCACGATAGTAGATAAACGCGCTTAAGAAGAGTACATGGATACCTATGGCCACTAGCCACAGAGTTAAGCCTGCATCTGGGAAATAATTGCCGAGTGTTTTAGACACGACCATCAGCCCCATGGCGAAGGTGGGGATCACGCTACCAATTACAGGGTGGCTGAGTTCGTCCTTTAAAATTGTCGGATGTAGCATGAACTTACCCATGAGCAGTAACAACAACACAGAGGCTATGATGGCGCCTGTTAGCTGTCCTGCACCATTGAGTGACGGTGTTATGTTCTCCCAAGTCCAACCTAAGCTGGCAATGGCAAGTGCCAGTCCTGCCATAGGGCTGGGAAGTTTAGCTGCGTGGGATGTCCAGCGTTTGCGTTTTGAAGTCATGTTGAATACCTCTCAATACTGACAATGCTTAACATCGCTTTTTTGGGGCGCTGTTTTGATGTCCTCAGTGTACTGCGGGTGTTAATGGTAAATAAATTTGATTAATTTTATTCATAGAGTAATTTTTTCTTATCAATATTGGTGTTAATGGCGTTGGTATAGGTTGAGGGGGAAAAGGCATAAAAAGGAATCGATTGACGAGAATTTCTGTGCTTTATAACCCACTGAGCCGTTAATGCTACTGGTGATACTGAGAACTATGAGCTGCATCCAAACTTGAGCTAGAACTTGTTTACGCTCT